>WTFW01000108.1 GCA_011523785.1 Chloroflexota bacterium
TCCGCACAGTTTTTCCGGATTCCGGGTCTTACCACTTCGCGCTTTACGTGGCGGCAGCCGCCAGCTTGGCGGGACCGTATGCGGTCGTCCGCCGCCTGTGGGCTTCCAGCAGCACTCGCCCCTACAGCGGAACGGCACCGCCCGTCTCGACTTCTGTCATGGTCTGGTGGGTAGCCCTTGGGGTTACATGGTTCACGCTTGCGTTCGCTCCGGCTGTGATGGCGGCGAGTTGGGACTACTATCAGCTCTTTGACGAGGTCACCCGGCTGATTGCTGCCGGACTGGTGCAAATGATCGCAACGACAGCGACGGTTGTTGCGGCCGCACTCATCATTCGCATCATGTTCGGCGTCAACTCGCTGCAGGACGCCCTTGCTCATCGTGTGACGCAGTCCACATCGCCAGTTGACGAACGGGGTGCTGGACCTACGAGGCGCTCCGCCGTGCAATGGCGGTGTGAATCATGTGACTTCCTCAACCATCCGGCCGCACGCCTATGTCAGAACTGTGCACAGGAAAAGCGCTAGCCCCAGGTATTCCGCACGGGGCGTCCGACGTACCTGCTGCTGCTAGGCAGCCGCCAGTGCAGACTGCGACTGTGCCGACACGTGCGATGATCAGCCCATGAGCGCGATCTGCATTGTCGGAACCGGCTATGTGGGGCTGTCGGTGGGCGCGTGTTTTGCCGACCTGGGGCACGACGTGGCGTGCCTGGATATCGACGAGGCCAAGATTGCGGGACTCTGCGCGGGGCGCGTGCCGATTTACGAGCCGGGCCTGGAGTCGCTGGTTGCACGCAACGTGGCCGCGGGGCGACTGACGTTTACCACCGACTATTCCGTTGCGGTTCCCGAGCGGGAGTTTGTGTTCATCGCGGTGGACACGCCCACGGGCGCGGCCGGCGAGGCCAGCCTGCTGGCGGTGGACAGCGCCGCGGTGGCGCTGGCGCCCGTGCTGTCGAAGGGAGCACTGATCGTCACCAAGAGCACGGTGCCGATTGGAACCAGCGACCTGATCTCGCGGATCATTCACGAGCATCGGGCGGACGGCGCACGGTTTCCGGTGGTATCCAATCCGGAGTTTCAGCGTGAAGGCTCGGCCGTTCAGGACTTTCTGCATCCCGACCGTGTCGTCATTGGTTCGGCCGACGCGGCGGCTGCCGAGCGCGTGGCCGAGCTCTATCGGTCATTCGACTGTCCTGTCATCGTGACCGACCTGCGAACGGCCGAGATGATCAAGTACGCCTCCAATGCCTTTTTGGCCACGCGAATCTCGTTCATCAATGAGATTGCGACGATCTGCGAGGCGCTGGACGCCGACGTTGAGGTCGTGGCGCGCGGCATGGGATTGGACGCGCGCGTTGGTCCGGCCTACCTGAACGCCGGGCTGGGGTGGGGCGGCAGTTGTTTTCCCAAGGACGTGCGCGCCCTCGAACACATGGGGTCGGTGCACGGGGCGCACCCGCAGTTGCTGCGGGCGGTGATCGAAATTAATCGCGACGCGCGGCGTTCGGCCGTGCGCAAGCTGCGCGAGGCTCTGGGCAGCCTGCGTGGCCGCGAGATCGCAATCCTCGGTTTGTCGTTCAAGCCAAACACCGACGACGTGCGCGACGCGCCGGCGATCGAGATTGCCCACCTGCTGGCGGGCGAGGGCGCCCACGTTCGCGCGTACGACCCGGTTGCTACCGCCAAGGCGCGCGCGGTGCTGGGACGCTCGGTGGCGTTCGCAGACTCGGCGGTTGAGGCCGCGACCGGTGCGGACGCTATTGTGCTGGCCACGGAGTGGAACGAGTTTCGCGAACTGGACTGGACGGCAGTGCGTGAGGCAATGCGCGGCGACGTCCTGGTGGACGGCCGCAATTTGTACGATCCAGCGCGTATGCACGAACTGGGATTCCACTACTTTGGCATGGGGCGCCATGCCTTAGCCGCCGAAAGCCAGGCGGCGCGTCTGCTCGCCGACCAGGTGTGACGGGCTAAGCCATGCGGGACTCCGAAAGCACGTTCGCTCGCGGGGGCGAACTTCTGGCGGGTTTGCTGGTGGTGGCCTTTATCGTGTTCTTGCTGTGGGTGGTGCTGTTGCGGCCGCGCGACGACGAAGCGACTGACGTGTCGGCGACGCCCACCCCCGCGACGGCGATCACGCCGACCCCTGACGATCCAAACACGGCATTCGATCAGGTCATCGCAACCCCCACGCCAGAGCCCACGCCCACAGCTACGCCGATTCCCCGGCCGACGCCGACCCCGACCGCGACGGTCTACGTCGTGCAACCTGGTGACACGCTCTCGGGGATTGCCGGGCGATTCAATGTGGCGGTGGACGACCTGGTGGAGGCGAACCGAATCGTGAATCCGGATGCACTCCAGGTGGGCCAGGAGATCACGATTCCCTAGGTGCGGGGCGTCGGGCGGTCGTTCGGCGTCGATCGACGAGCCGATTATGTCGCGACAATTCGCAGCGTCCGGTCCGGTTGATCAGGTTCGGAACAGCAGGCGGCGGACGTTTGTTCCCAAATTGCCGAAGGCGTACCTCAGGCCGTGCTACGGTTGCCCCCGGCTTCGCACGCCGTTGATCGGTCGCAAGTGGCGCGGCGCAAGCTGCAAAAGCGCGCATTCAACGACATAGACCGTGGGGTGCTGGGCGGGCTGATCTTCAACGCTCGCCGCCTGCACAGCCTCACCCAGGCCGAGGTGGCGGCCGCCATCGGGCGAGACCGGCCCTGGCTGAGCGATGTCGAGACGGGCAAGATCACGTTTGTGCCGGATGACGATATTCGGGCACTGGCGGACACGCTGAGCCTTGACGCGCAGCAGCTCACGACCACCCGCGACAGCGCACGGAACCCCGTGGCGGCTACAACGATCGCCATCGGGCGCCGCCTTGCATGCCAGGTGTGCGGCCACTCGAATCCCGACGACGCGAATTTCTGCTCCAACTGCGGAACCCAGGTGTCCGCCGACGTGGAGTGCCTGGCGTGCGGCCGGCTCAACGAAGCGCCGGCGAATTACTGTACGAATTGCGGCCGCCCGCTGCGGGGTCGGCTTGGATCGCGAGCACATGCCGACGCATGACGGCGTCGCGGCTGCATGCCTTGCACGTTCCGCGGGCCTTGGGGGCGGGTTGGACCCGGACTCAGCCATGGCGTCTGTCGTCGCTGGACAGCACGATCTCGGGGATATACTGAAGATTCGAATCTCGCCGCAGCCGAGGATCCAGAATGACAACCGAGGAGAGGGGCGGCGCGGGCGGTCACGTCCACGCAGGTCCAATTCGCATCACGATCGAAATCGATCGACCGCGCGTTGGCGTGGGCAAGGCTGGCGGGCACATGCGCGGCGCCGTACGAGAAGCCCTGATTAGCCTGCGTGAAGTCCTGGATGCAGGAATCCAGGCGGTTGACGAGCGCGAGGACGGGCCGTCAAGCAGCACGTCCGAGCGGATCGCCATCGACTAGGTCGGCCACCGTGGGCTGACACACCGAGTGCGGCCCAAGAATCACTTGACACGGCCGCGCCAAATATCGCACCGTACGCGAGCGAATGTTGCTGGCCGCTTGCTGCTTTCGGGCTGTGCCGCGTGCATAGTCGTTCCCGAAGGCGTTTTCAGGTTAGCTAGACCCCCAGGGGACCGTGTCTGGCGGGGGTGGAGGAGAAGGGTATGCATATTCCAGCCCTGACCCGTCGGCGCTTTGTCGCCGGAATGGGGATTGGCGCAACGTCGGCGGTCATGTTGGCCGCGTGTGGCGAGAGCGAGAGCGAAGCTCCGGCCGCTGCGGCGGCTCCGGCAGCGGCTCCTGCAGCTACGGCGGCTCCGGCCGCTGCAGCCCCGGCGGCCGCGGCTCCGGCCGCTGCAGCCCCAGCGGCTCCTGCCGCTGCGGCAGCGCCCGCTGCGATGGCGCAGGCGGAAAACGTCGAGATCCGGTTCGTCACGGACCACACCGCTGGCCCGCGTGGCGCGGCCATGCAGTGGGGTTTGGCGCGCTTCGCCGAGAAGCGACCGGACATCTTCGTGAAGCTGGAACCGGCCGCCAACCTGATCGACAGTTTGGCGATCCAGTTCGCCGCCGGGACAGCCCCGCACGTGGCGCTGCTCTCGCAGTCGGACTTCCTGCGCTTCCACGAAGAAGGCGCCTTCACGGAAATCAGCGGCGAGTTGGCCAAGCGTGACGACTTCGTCCCCGAGGACTATTACTTCCTCCCGGACGCGTACACGTTCAACAACATCGACCACTCGTTCCCGCAGCCGGAACTGATGACGGGCCCGCAGTTCGGGATGCCGTTCCAGTTCGCGATCAGCGGGTTTGTGGCCAACATTTCGCTGGCCGAGGGCGCCGGCGTGACGCTGCCGGACAGCGACGGTGGGTGGACCTGGGACGACTGGACGGAGTGGGACGCCAAGATGACGAACCCCGACACCGGGGCATACGGCACCTGGGCCCGCGACGACTACGAGTTCCAGTACATGCCGCAGATGTACTCCAACGGCATGGCCAAGCCATTCAACGACACCCTGTCGAAGACGATGTACGATCTGCCCGAGGCCGGCGAGGCCTGGGAGTACCTGATCAACAAGATCTTCGTGCATGAGACGTCGCCGCCGGCCGACCAGGTCAAGGAACTGGGTGGCGAGTTCGGCAACCCGTTTGCCGCCGGCAAGATCGGTATCTGGCCGTCGGGCCGGGTGTACTCGACCGGATTCGCGGTTCCGCGGATCAAGGACCGATTCACCTGGACGCTGCTGCCGGAAGTGATCGCCGGACGTGGCGGTCCGCCGGGCCACAGCACCAACGACCAGCCGGACTTGGTAACCAACAGCGCCGAGCGGGACGGCTCGATCGAGCAGTCCACGGCGTTGGCGGTGTTCCTCGCGGGCGAGGAGTACCAGGGCCGCGTCGGTATCGACCGTGGTCACATGCCGGTGCACCGGGCCGCCATTGGCGCCCCGACCTCCGTGGCTCCGCCGCCGGAGGGCATGAAGTGGCTGAAGGTCTACGCCGACCGACCGGACAACCGCAGCTTGTACCCCTTCAACACCTGGCGTGAGTGGTGGTTCCAGCACCGCGCGCGTGGCCAGAAGGGCTGGGTGGGCGACCAGTCGCCGGCCGAGTCCCTGCAGGCCTGCCAGGACTGGGGCGTACAGCACCTGTCCTCGTACGACGGCCCTGCCCCGTACGTCGCATCGCCGATTTACCCATAGCGGCGTAAGCCCTACGGCGCACTAGCGCCGAATTCGGCTGCGCCCGGCCGGAGGAAACTCCGGCCGGGCGCGCCGCTTTTAACCGGCGGATAGTCATTTGGGTTTTTCGGGTCGACTCGCGGGGGATCGAAAGTTCCGCGACCTTCCCTAGACCATCAGCGCTCGTTCGTCTGTAAGCATTTCAACGGTAGTCCCGGCAATCGGCCCATATATTCACGATCAATAGATCCCGGCTGCGCCTCGGGCGAACGCAACGGACCTACAAGCGCTACACGCGCGGGATTGAGGGTGTTGTTGACAGGCCGTGGCGCTGATGCGGTGGAGGCTTCGCCCCAGCAACGTGAGCTGGCAGGCGACGCAATGGTCATCGTTGACTACTGGGCGGAATGGTGTGGGCGGCGCAAGAGGCTCACGCCGGCTTTCGGACGACGTTACAAGTTCGAAGGCAGTTTGAGGTTCGCGAAGCTTGCTGTGGACGCGAACCCGCAGACGCCCAGTTACAACGGTGGGTGCGGGATTTCGGCCACTTTCCTAGTCCGCCCAGAGCGCGCCAACACGAGGATCGTCGGTTCGATGCCGGCTGACCGCAGGCGCGCCGGACTGGAGCAGAAACTCCAGGCCGCCTAGCGCGCTTCACGCACCTCATCCGGGTGCAAGGCCTCCGCCCGGCTTTGCACCCGGAAATCTTTTAACCGGCAGAACTGCGCCTATCGCCCGATCCTCCATGCACGTTTGGCCGTGTGGGCAAATATCCATTCTCGGTCGGCATCGCCGAGGAACGGCAGGTTCCAGGCCGAGTCGAAGGCTTCCTTGTAGGTAGCGCTGGTCAGGCAGACGGGCCAATCGGTGCCCCACATCAGTCGCTTGGAGCCGTACGCGCGATAGACGCGCTCGATCAACGAATGGGCTTCGCTGTACGGATAGGCGGCGCGGGTGCCGTTGGGATAGCCGGAGAGCTTGACGAAGACGTTCGCCTGCTCGGACAGCGCCAGCAGGTTGGTCAGCGAGTCCGGGTCGCGATAGTCGGGCGAGCCGAGGTGGTCGATCACCACTGTCACGTCGGGATGTCGAGCGGCCATTGCGTTGGCCTGCGGGAGCTGCCGCCAGTTGATTAGGAGACCGATTGTGGCGTTGGTGTCGGCGGCCGTTTCCCACAGGGGGTCCTGGGACGGTTCGTCCAGCCAGCGGATCTGGGGATCGGTATTGGGCGCCAGCCGGATGCCACGGAGCTGCGGGTGCCGCATCAACTCGCGCAGGGCATCGGCCGCATCCGGGAGCAAGGGGTCGACTCGACCCGCCACCACGAGGCGGTCGGGATACGCCTCCGCCGCCTGGATAAGGTACGAGTTGTCCCACAGGTAATAGCGCGGCTGGATCAGCACCGTCCACGCCACGCCGCCAACCTCATCCTGGGCCCGGAACAGGTCCGCTGGCGCCGCCTCGATGTCCGGCGTGAAATCGGATTCCGGGTGCCGGCCAAACCGCGGGTCCCGAATCGTCCAGATGTGTACGTGCGACTCAACCAGGTCCATAGACGCACCAACCTCAAGCGGTCCGCCGCATCATGCCAACTGCGCGGCGACTGGCTGTAGCTAGAGGAGCAGGTAGGGCTGTTCGATGAGTTCGCGGATGCGGGCGAGGAAGCGGGCGGCGGGGGCGCCGTCGATGATGCGGTGGTCGAAGGTGAGGCTGAGTGTCATGGAGAGTTCGGCGGTGACCTGGCCGTCTCGGGCCACGGCCTTCTCGCGTAGCGCGCCGACGCCGAGGATGGCCGATTCGGGCGGGTTGAGCACCGGGGTGAAGGCGTCGATGCCGTAGACGCCGAGGTTGGAGATGGTGAAGGTGCCGCCGGTGATGTCGTCCAGATCCAGCTTGTTGGCGTGGGCTCGATCGACCAGACCGCGCAGGTCGGAGGCTATTTCGACCAGCGACTTGCGGTCGGCCTGCTTGACGTTGGCGACCACCAGGTCGCCGCCGGCTTCGATGGCCAGGCCGACGTTGACGACGTCGTGCAGGCGAATGGCGTCGCCTTCCAGGCTGGAGTTGGTGCGCGGGTGCTCGCGCAGGGCGTGGGCGCAGATGCGGATGAGCAGGTCGTTGTAGCTGATGCGGAAGCCAAGCGCCGATTCGTGGCGACTCGCCAGCTCGGTGCGCAGCTCGTGGAAGCGACGGGCGTCGGCCTCGGCGACCAGGGTGACCTGGGCGCTGCCTTGCAGGCTCTGCTGCATGCGTTCGGCGATGACGCGACGTACGCCCTCGAGCGGGATGACCTGGCCGGCGGCCACGTCGGGCACGGCGGGGGCAGGCGCCAACGGCGGGGCGGCGGCAACGGGCATGGGTGCGGCGGCCGCGGCGGAGACATCCTTCTCAATGATGCGGCCGCCGGGTCCGGATCCGACCACTCGCGCGAGATCAATGCCGAGTTCGCGGGCCACGCGCTTGGCCAGCGGCGAGGCCTTGATGCGTCCACCGGCGGACGGCGCCGGGGCGACGGGTGCGGCGGCGACGGGTGCGGCGGCTACGGGCGCGGGTGCTGGAGCAGCAGGGGCCGGCGCTGGCGCGGGGGCCGCGGCGACCGGCGCAGGGGCCGGTGGCGGAGGTGCGGCCGGAGGGGCCGAGGATGCGGCGGCCGCGGCCGGTGGGTTGGGATCCTCGGCCGGTGGGGTTTCGCCGGGTTCCAGAATCCACGCCAGCAAGCCCTGAACCTTAACCAGATCGCCGGGTCCGGCGGCGATGCCGCCCAGGATGCCGGCAGCCGGGGCTTCGACGCGGGCGTTGATCTTGTCGGTTTCGAATTCCAGGACTTCCTGGCCCTTCTCGACCTCGGCGCCTTCCTCAACCAGCCACTCGGTGACGGCGCCTTCTTCCATGGTCATGCCCATTAGGGGCATGCGAACGGCGGTAGCCACGGTTTAGTAGACGCCCTGGAGGGACTGGCGAATGGCCCCGACAACCTGGGCGGTGTCGGGGAACGACGCCTGCTCGAGGGGTTCGGAGAAGGGGACGGGCGCGTGCGCGGCTCCGACGCGCAGGACCGGGGCATCCAGGTCGTCGAACGCCAACTCCTGGATCTGCGAGGCGATTTCAGCGCCGAATCCGCCGAAGCGCACGGCTTCGTAGAGGACCACCGCGCGGTGGGTCTTGCGGACCGAGCGCAGCACGGTGTCGGTGTCCAGCGGGTAGAGCGAGCGGATGTCGACGACTTCCACGCTTATGCCCTCGGCGGCCAATTGCTCAGCAGCCTCGAGGGCGTGGTGGGTTTGGCGGGCGTAGGTAATGACACTGACGTCGTCGCCCTCGCGCTTTACGTCGGCTACGCCGATTGGGACCAGGTACTCACCTTCGGGCACGTGGCCGCGCATGGCGTAGATGGCCTTGTGCTCAAACATGATGACGACGTTGTCCTCGCGAATGGCGGACTTGAGCAGACCCTTGGCGTCATAGGGCGTGGAGGCGGTGATGACCTTGAGGCCGGGGACGTGAGCGAACCAGGCTTCCAGGCTCTGGGTGTGCTGGGCGGCGTTGCCGGTGCCGGCGCCGAAGGGGGCGCGGTAGGTGAGGGGCAGCTTGGCCTTGCCGCCGAACATGTAGCGGTTCTTGGCGGCCTGGTTGACGATCTGGTCCATGGCGATGCCCATGAAGTCGCTGTACATGAACTCGGCGACGGGCCGGCTGCCGGTCAGGGCGGCGCCGATGCCGAGGCCGGCGATGGCGGCTTCGGCGATGGGGGTATCGACGATGCGGTCGGGGCCCCATTTTTCGAGCAGGCCCTGGGTGACGGCGTAGGCGCCGCCCCAGACGCCGACTTCCTCACCCACCACGAAGACGGTGGGGTCTCTGGTCATTTCCTCGTCGATGGCCTCGCGCAAGGCCTCGCTCATGAAGATTTCGCGCGTGGCGGTTTCGGGCGCGGGCGCCTGGGGGGTGGTGACGGCCATGCTGGTTACTCCACGTAAACGTCGCGCTCGATAACGTCGACGGTCGGCCAGGGGCTGGCTTCGGCGAACGCCACGGCGTGTTCGATTTCGCGTTCGATCTGCCCGTCAATCGCCTGGAAATCGTCCTCGTCGAGCCGTTCGGACTCGTTGACGGCCGTGACGAAGCGCTCGATTGGGTCGCGGGCGACCCATTCGGCGATTTCTTCCTTGGTGCGGTAGTTCTTCTGGTCGAGGACGGTGTGGCCCTTCTGGCGGTAGGTGCGGGCCTCGATGAGGGTGGGGCCTTCGCCGCGGCGGGCGCGATCAATGGCCGTTTTGGCGGTGGCGTAGACCTCGAAGATGTCGTTGCCGTCGATGGAGGCGCTGGGAATGCCGTAGGCGGGGCCGCGGTTGTGGATGGCCGCGGCGTTGGCGAAGTCGGCGTGGGTGGCCATGCCGTACTGGTTGTTCTCGCAGACGAAGACGGCGGGCAGGTTCATGGTGGCGGCGACGTTGACGCCTTCGTGGAAGGCGCCGGTGGGGCCGGCGCCGTCGCCGAAGAAGGCGACGGTGACCTTGCCGTCCTTGCGGAGCTTGGAACCCAGGGCGGCGCCGGTGGCGATGGGGATGCCGGCGCCGACAATGCCGTTGGCGCCGAGGTTGCCGAGTTCGATGTCGGCGATGTGCATCGAGCCGCCCTTGCCGCCGCAGTAGCCGGTGGAGCGGCCGAAGAGCTCGGCCATCATCTTGTCCATGCGGGCGCCCTTGGCGATGCAGTGGCCGTGGCCGCGGTGGGTGCTGGTGATGAAGTCGCCGTCGTCGAGGGCGGCGCAGACGCCGGTGGCGGTGGCCTCCTCGCCGATGTAGAAGTGGAGGGCGCCGCGCATTTTGGCGGCGCGGAAGGCTTCTTCGGCGGTTTCTTCGAAGCGGCGGATGCTCCGCATGATCTGGTAGATCCAGCGAAGCTGGTCGTCGGTGAGCTGCTCCAGCACGCCGTTGGAAGCGTCATCGCCTCCAGCGCGGCCGTTGGTGGAGACAGGTTGTTGCTCTGCCAAGGCGCGCCTCCGTTTGCGGGCGGGCGGGACGGTGCCGCGGCCGCCGGGCCATACCGGTTTGGGTTACCGGCGCCAGAGTATATCCGGGTTGGGCGGCGGGGGTTTTGTGGGGTACTCGCGCCCCGCCGACCGGGAAC
>WTFW01000045.1 GCA_011523785.1 Chloroflexota bacterium
CCCCCACGCCTGCGCCGCCGCCGCCGCCTCCGCCGCCGCCACCACCACCATCGCCGCCGTCACCACCGCCGTCAGCACCTGCGCCTGCGCCGCGGCCCACCGACTTCACTCTGGATGTCAGCCCGAACCGCATTGCCGAGGACGCCGGGCCGACGACGGTGACGGTGACGGCGACGTTGAGTGAAGGGACAACCAGCCGTCAGGACATCACCGTCACCCTGTCATTGTCGGGGACCGCTGACGCGTCCGACTACGCAGCGTCAAACCTGGCAGACATCACCATCCCCGCTGGCCAATCCAGCAAGTCCGGCACGTTGACCATAACGCCGAAGGACGACGGGATTGTCGAAGACCCTGAATCAATAGACGTCGTCGGCAGTGCCGTTGGCTTGGGCCAGGCGGTTGACTCCATAACCGTTGTCGATCCCAGCAGCGCCGTCCAGACCACCGCGTCGCTGAGTATCGAGGCGCCCTTGACAGAGACGCTGGAGGGTTCCAGCACGCAGTTCACCGTTACCCTCTCGCGACAGATAGCCGCCGACGTCACCGTCGCTTTCCATGTGACCCCCGGCACGGCGAACACGTCCGACTACACCGAGCCGTCTCAGGGCACCCTCACGTTCCCCGCCAACTCCGCCGCAGGGGCGAGGCAGGTCATCACCATCGCCACCGTGCAGGACATGCTCTCGGAAGCGGCAGAGACATTTACAGTCTCACTGGGAACCGATTCGGGAGACCTTGCGAATAGGGTGCGTGTGAACCCGGACAAGGGCTCCGCAACGGCGACGATCGCGCCGAGTGACCCGATCACCGTCAACATCTCGGGGCCGTCCAGCGTGAACGAGGGAGACGCGACGGCCGACTACACGGTGTGGCTCTCGCCGTTTGGGGTGAAGCCAACGTCTGACCTCGTCGTGAGCTACGCCACCGCCGACGGCACGGCGACGGCGGGCACGGACTACGCGGCGACGTCAGGGACGCTGACCTTCACGCAGGCGACACTGAGCATGCAGACCTTCACGGTCAGCACCGTCGACGACACCCTTGACGAGGGGTTCGGAGAGACGTTCACCGTCTCCCTATCCAGCCCCGCAGGCGGCGGTGGTCCAACGCCGGGCCTCGGCGTCTCGTCAGTCTCAACCACCATCGCGGACGACGACGCTTCGCCCGCACCCCCGTCGGGGACAACGCCCACGCCTCCGCCGGGGACGACGCCCGCACCCCCGTCGGGAACAACGCCCGCGCCTCCGCCGGGGACGACGCCTACGCCGGCGTCGCGGACGACGGCCACGGCAGCGCCGACGGCAACGCCAACGCCAGTTTCAGGGAAGTCATCCACGCCCACCCCGGAGTCGGTTGCTGCGCCGGCTCAGGTGCCCACAACACCGCCGCCGATCACACCCGTGCCGACAAGTGATGGACAGCAAGCCGTGGTCCAGTCGAATGAAGCAGGTTCCCCAACTCAACCGACTACTCAAGAAGCCATAGTTATCCAACCGTCATGGCTCACACCATGGGCATCGTTCCTGCTAGTGACGGGACTGCTGATAGCAGTAGTTATCGCAGCAGCCCGCAGACGCAGGAATCGCGCAGAAGATCGGTGAGCGCGACCGTCCGCCTCGGGCGAGTGATACGGCCAGGACTTTCCAGCCCGCATTCGTCGTTTTGAAGGACGCGAATAGCTAAAGTACTTGATCCACTGCAATCCGAATTCCCGGCATGGATTGATCGATAGTGAAAGTCTTTATCGGATCTGTCTGAATTCATCAAATGCCCGATGTGCCAGGTGCCTGCGAATGGCAGACAGCTCGGTACTCGCTGGCACCCAACTGCTGGTCGCGGTCTAGAATTCCCTTGCATCGTCCGATGCGCGACTCGCTTATTACAGCCGCGTTGGTCGGCTGCGACACGCATCAAGCAGAGAACTTTGGGAATCCTGGATTCCACCGAGATGCTGTCCCGGTCATGCTGGTCGCGAACCATTTGGCGCAGCGGCTGTCACGACATCTGATTAGGCGGCGCGATGGAAGCGATTTCGGAGAGCCATCACGGCGACCAGCGGCCCAGGCGACCGAATTGATGCGAACAACTTGGCACTGCGCGGTCGCATTGGCGCATGTCGCTTACATGCGACAAACGATCCTCGAACGACTATGGCTAGAGCGCGGGCATCCTTCACTACTTGACCTGAAGCTGAGGTCGATCCAGCCGGAGTGCTTCAGTCGGCGGAGCACCGGTGGGCGGCAATGACCACTCGGCGTGTATGTTTTGCCCGTCCGGCAATGCGGTCGGCTCAAGCGAGGCGTCTATCGCCTGAGATTTCGGATGGCTTCCATGTCGGATGCTGCCCTCAGATGTGAAGGTCGGACCAGCCCTCCTACGGCGCGGCCGCAATCAAGCGGAGCCTCTTAGTATTGGGTGACCGTGTTGGCGGCGCCAGATTTTGGAGACACAACCAGCTCGCTAGACCGCCAGTCGTTGTCCTCAGTGGGCATGGCGCCACGCTCTATAGTGGTCAAATGGTGAACACTAGATCCCTCTACTCATTGATCGCAGACTATCCAGTAATCCGAGAGCAGGAATTGGACACTACACGACCACGTGCATTTGCTGTTTCAGGTGCCACAGCTGTTGACGGCGAGCCGTAAGCTTCAGTCCCTCGACCAAAACGAACACGGTCGAAACGCGATATATCAAGCCTCAGAGACGAATCTGATTCGCAACATTTCGGAACCCTTGTATATTTGCTAATATGCACCGTATAGACTGCAGGATAAGGTCGACTAGTGGACACGACGTTAAAGCGGCCAACGTAGTTTCGAAGCTCTCACTGTGAGGCGCGGCAGGATTCAATCGCGACCGTTCGACCCACTGTAATGAAACTGCATGAAGAGCTGTTGTCAGATGAGCTGTGAGCAATGAGTCCGCAGCCCATTGGCAGGATCTGAGAGATGCCTTAGGATCGTTCCTGGTGGCCACCGCAGTGGCGTGAAGTGGGCGTGCAAGTGGCACGTTACATTTCCGGCAAAGAGTCGGTTAAGAGGGCCTCAATATAGTATTGAAGAGTGATCATCACAGCGTGCAGGCAGCTCACTTCTAAGTTAATCAAACACCGTCGATGGTTTTCCGATTGACTTGGGCAAGATTCATATGATAGCTTGCGCCACTGATTGCGAGGGAGATTCGTTGTGTGAAAGGAACATCTGCAATCTAAGAGTTAGTGTTATAGAGGAGAATTAAGACTCCGAGTGGAAGCATCGACAGAGGACTGGTGAAACTCCGTCCGTAGTGTGCATTGCCTTAGATGGGCACGTGACAGAAGGCATCTTAGAAAGAGGCAGACTTTCGGTTCAATTCCAGACGAGCTATGTAGAATGTGCTGCTCCACTAAAGTGTCTAATGAATGGGCTCGCATATGGCTCGTGTCGCGTGATATAAACCTCGAGAGTGAACAGTTGGGCTTGGAATATCGCCCGCTGCGATGTATGCTGTGGAGCGACAAGATGTGTCGCTGCGGTGCCGGATGCGCGGCGAGGCCCTGTGGAGACCGTTTGCGTTGGCGATCTCGCGCGAGAACTATGGCTCGTCCGAGGATGAGGCTACCGAAACAGAGCTGCCGGCTGAGAACTTGATTAGCTGCGTAGCGATCCTGGTGAACGCGGTAGACAAGGGTATCTCGAACGAGGTGTTGGAGTACGCACTCACGTCGGCGGAGTTCAATCTGCTAAGGACGTGCGCTGAGAGTGGACCGTGCACGGCGACGCAGTTGGCAGGGATTCTGCCCGTCGACGCGTCCCGGATCAGCCGAACGGTGACCCGGCTGGTGAACCTGGGCCTGTTGCGCCGGCAGCGATTGCGCAACGACCGTCGGGTAATCTTGCTGCACCTGACCGACAAGGGGATTGACCTGACGTCGCGCGTGGATGAGCGAGTGAAGGTGCACGTCTCCAGGCTCCTCGAAGGCGTGACTGAAGACGAAATGGGAGCCTTCACGTCACTTGCGTCCAAGATCGCCGCAAACTATGGAGCGCTGAGAGAGTCCCGGTAGCGAACATCCAGCCGTCATCCCGGGGGCCCGATCCAGGCTGTCAGGGTTAGCGCTTGGGCCTGCTCTGGCCGCGACCAGAATCCCCGATCCGCCGCCTGGCGATGGCCCGGCGACGCATGAGTACGACCGCCTGGTCAATCGTCTCTGCGCACGTCAGACCTGCGGAATGCGTCGTCAACTCCCCCGCTTGTAGGCCATGCATTCGCCGTATGCGAAGGCGCTAAAGGCGCCGGGGTGACGACTCCACTGATCAAACGCGCGCTCCACGCTGTCGAGGTGTCGGTCAGATATCACGGCGTATTCCGTTGCCGCTATGCGAACGGAGGAGGATAGAGACCAGTCCCGGATTACGGCCCACAAGAACGCAACCTCGTCGGCCGCGATGTGGGACGTGAATGAGGCCGTCGGCCGGAGGTCTGCGAATCCGGCTTCGTGAATTTGGCGATTGAGATCCCGTCAGGTATGGGGATGGCTGCCACGGCTAGCTGGTGCGAATACGGGTCGGACGCAGGTTCTGACGGCCAGTTGGGCAGGTGCGATGTGGCGGGACCGCGCTCGGCGGCTACGCGAGCGCCCGATACGCGAGTGTTGTTGTCAACTCGCTGAAGATCCCGCGGGAGTCAATTGAGCTAGCCAGGTCGGGGCGGCTGCGACCGGTCGCGGGCGCGATGGATTCCTTCGTGGAATCGGCGGCAGCGCATGCGGCGATCGAGGCGCGAGGACCCATTGGGAAAACTGTGCTGGTGCCATTGCGTTGGTTGGCTAATGCGGGACTTCGGCTGCTGGAGACGGTACCTGAAGCTCAGCGGCTAAAGAGACCAAGCCGCGGTATCAACGGTGCGGTACCTCGCCCGTGAGTTGGTTGGGGCGGAAGCTGAGCACCTGGAGATTGGGAAAAGGTCGAGCTCCGGCTGCTCTGTTCTGTTGAGGCGGCAATGGGCCGAGTCCACGACCTGAAGCTCGAAGAACGAAGTTAGATACGACGGAATAGTTCCGGTCAACTGACTGGACGAGTGAAACAGGTGCGTGAGGTTACGTAGGCACCGGAGTTTCCACGGGAAGTCGCCAGCAGGCAAGTTGCCTCACCGGCTGACGCGCTCGAGGAAGGTTTATGCGCTCAGCCGCGTTGGGATCGTTCCAGCCAGATGGTTGTTGCCCAGATAAGGCCGCTACAGGTTTGATAGCCATCAATGCTCGGGCGAGATAGACGACAGGGGCGCGCAGGGGCGTCCAATTCGAGAGGTGCGGAGGGCGGAACTCGATGTTGCACAGTCCAATGGCCGCTGGCCCAGCAAGCGCGGGAGCGATGGCGGCTCGGAGCGGCTACAGCGCCCGACTGGCGCCAATGTTTGTACGCGCGGGACGTCGCCGATGTTGGCCTGGCACCTGTTCTGGGTATTCGTCGGTGTCGTTTCTGCCCACGCCAGGTGTCAGCGAATTCGCGGTCGAGCTGCCCAGGTGCCCTCGGCTCTAAGCAGTCTCCCGAGCTGAAGTCGCCAAGCCGGCGACTGTGCCAGTAACGTACCGTTTCGCCCGATCCTGGCGTGCCCAACGGTCTCTCGGCACGCATCACCTCAGCGTGTACGCAATCTTAGCGAGACAACCGGGCGTACTCGCAGTTCAATGGACGCTGAGGGGCGTGCAATCGCTCGCGTTCAGCCGATTGAGCCTTCGAGACACGTCCGTGTCCAGGCGCCGGACGGCGCCAGGTCAGGGTCGTCGTACGCGGGCCGATGGGGAGCGACGCGTCGAAGGCGCCATCCGTCACCTCGGAGCGCAAGGGATCTCCAGGACAACTCCTTGTGCCGACTTTCGGCAGTGCGGGATCTCGCATCGCACAGCTACCGCGGGCGACCAGGGGCTGAGGCTCTTGGGCTGCGGGATCTGGTCGAAGTGGCTGTCGGGCTCGCCGGCGATTTGCTCGCTCCCCCGTACGAGAAACTCCTGCGTCGCTGGGTGGAAACGGGCAACATCGCTGCGGTAGCTCGGGAGATGGGCAAAAACCGCTCGCACCTGTCGCGCGACTATCGACCGCGGGTTGTGATAGTCGTGACCGATGTGTTCATGCGGCTCACCGGGAATGTCGACCGACGCAGGCGCGGCGTCCGATCGAATCGGGGGCGCCCCCCGCTGAGGTCAGGCGGCGATTCAGCCGCGTCCTCGACTTCCCACCGCGGTGATCGCTGCCGGCGGATGGGCATTTGATCGGTGATTCGTCCCCAGAGCACCGCGGTGGCGAGGCTTCACCCCTCACTCTCGTGGCGCGCAGTCGTGATCATCTTGCTCACAAACCGTCGTACGGCGGCGGACTTGAGTTGCCGGGCATAGGTGCATGAGCGAGTCTGACATGCGCTTCGGGCGACCTCCGGGGCGTGACCATTACTCATAATTGTGGGCGTATTGGACGCAAATTTGCTGAGCGAGCGACAGCAAGCCTGCAGGGCTCGTACGGACGCGAAGGCGGAGTCTCAAACCTGTTAGAGCGATGAGATCGGCGGGTCTCGGGCCATTCGTGCTTCCAAGCTGGATGTCGCGGGTTCGAATCCCGTCCCCCGCTGCTAGCAGAAGTGACGCGACGAGATTGGCAGGGCTGCGGCGTGTCGCAACTTCCGGCTGTCCGCTCGATTCACTCACGGCCGTGCCACCTCCATTCGGCGGTCGTTCGACACCCGTGCGGAAACGCACCGGATGGGTGGGGCTGTCGTGCGGGGGAGGCGGCGCGATCAGCAGGCGACGGTTATTGGCCGTCCGAGGGTCGGCGGCGTCCGGCGCGCAAAGCCCAGCCGGCAGGGGTCGTTGCCAGCTAGAGGTGGGGTCTCCGGTTCAAGTCCGGAAGTGGGTCCAGGTGTGGGTGGTCGGCTTCATCTCGCACATCCAATCAAGGACCGTCTGAACTTCGCCCGGCCGCTGAACCTGGCGCATGGTTGCTCCGAGCCTGCATCGATGCGAAGGGACGCGCTCTGTGCGGCCAAGACTCCGGGGGGACCGACCCAATCAGCTAGGGAGCGGGATGTCACAGGCTCCGGCCTCGCGAGCCTTCGGCGGTCGTGAACGGCTTGTGGCCGCCGGCTGTTGGCGACGGCCGCAGCGACGCCGGGCGGTTCAGATCGCGGACGACGGTACGGGCGGCGTTGTAGCCGGGGACCCCGCTCACGCCGCCGC
Source organism: Chloroflexota bacterium (assembly GCA_011523785.1). Classification (GTDB taxonomy): domain Bacteria; phylum Chloroflexota; class UBA11872; order UBA11872; family UBA11872; genus UBA11872. The sequence continues at coordinate 7,211 of WTFW01000045.1, forward strand.
CTGGATGGCAGCCGGACCCGCAGAGGTACAGCCCCTGGAGCGGCGTGCGGTAACCGGCGCAGGCGGGCAGCGGACGGGCGCCCAGCATCTGATCGATGGTCATGTCGACGTGATGCATGTTGCCGCGCGTGATGCCGGCCCGAGCCTCGATCTCGGGTGGGCCATGCAGGTAGGCATCGCTCACGATGTCCGGGAAATTCGGGGCATAGCGCGCGACCTGGGCAATGAGAGCGTCGGTCGTCTCGTCGCGTCGCTCGTCCCAGACGCCTTGGGGGAGCCCCACCGGGGCGTATTCGACCCATATCGAGATTGTGTGGCGGCCAACCGGCGCGACGGACGAGTCGTAGACCGAGGGACACACGAGCCCGAGGACGGGGGCTATTGGCATCCGGCCGGTGCGCGCGGCGCTCCAGGCCTGGTCGATATCGTCCAGCGATTCGCAGATGCGTACGTTTGCTCGGTGCTGCGGTCCGTCACCTGGCGCTGCGCGCCACTCCGGCAGACCGGTGGTGGCGCAGTGGAGCTTCAGGTAGCCGGCGTTCAGGCGCAGCCCACGGACCGACCGCTGGAATGAAGCCGACAAGTGCTCGGCCGCGACGAGCCGCACAAAGGTTCGTCGCGGGTCGGCGTTGGAGAGCACCACCCGCGCGGTGATGACGCTGCCGTCGACGAGTGCAACGCCTCGGACGCTGCCATTGACCACGTGAACGCTTTCCACCGGCGTTGCAACGCGGATTTCGGCGCCGGCATTCTCGGCTGCCTGCCGAAGGAGCCGCGTGACGGCGCCCATGCCGCCCTGCGGAAAACCGGCGAGGCCGCGTTCGCTCAGCCGAGTTGAGAGTGCCGCCGCAAATGCAAAGTACAGAAGCCCGCCGGCGTTGTCGGTGGAGCCGGCGTCGAAGGTTGTGCCCAGGGATGCTTTGACGCGAGGGGACTCGAAGTACTCGTCGAGCAGTTGGCGCCGGGTGCCGGTGACGAGGGTGTGCGCGACGGCTGCGTTGGGTGTGTCCTCGGCGGCGCGCAGGAACTCGCCCAGCGTTGGCGGCGAATCCAGCAGATAGGGATCGAACAGCTGGGCCGCTCGCTGCCAGAAGTCGCCGTAGCTGGCATAGGCGTCCGCATCATGACGAGAGAATCGCGCGATGGATTCGCGCGTTCGCTCCGGGTCGTTCCAGGTAAGCAGGTACTGGTCATCGGCGAAGGGATGGAACTGCACCGGATCGCGCTGAAACACTCGCAGGCCGCGCTCGACGAGCTGCATGTCGTCCAGGATCTGCGGATGAAACAGCACGAAGCTGTGCGCGCAGGTTGAGAAGTGGAAGCCGGGAACGAACTCGTCCGTCGTTGCCGCCCCGCCGACCTTGGCAGCCTGTTCGAGCGCAAGCACGCGCAACCCCGCTCGCGCGAGATAGAAGGCCGCCACGAGCCCGTTGTGGCCGCAACCGATGATGATCGCGTCGTAGTCCACTGGCACTACCCGAGGTCACCCGCCAGGCAGGAGGCTCAGCGTGGTACGGATCGATGCCTGGACATCGCGTCGCTCCAGGTGCGTCCGGTGATAGCGGCCCTTCCGCCAGTCGCCGAACTGATTGGCGTAGTGTGGACTGCCGGGTTGGCCTGACGGCCCCGCCGCGTCCAGCGTCCACATTTGGGCCGGTGTTTCCGCCAGGTCCACCAGCAGTCGATAGTTGGCTCCGCTGACCGAGCTGAAGTTGGGCGACGAACCGGTGTTGGACACGACAAAGCCGCTGCCCTGTACAGGCTCGCCGCCGCGGTCCAGCAATTGGCCCAGCTCGCCCCGGTCCGATAGCAGATGGCGCAATGGCAGGGTGTGAAGCCGGCCCCAGGCCCAGGTGGCCATGTCGTCGCCCAGCCGCTCCGTCAATTGGTCGAGGCTTCGGCCCATGGCTGAACAAACCGCGGCGTCGCGCTCTTTCACTGATGCGAACCACCCCACGTCGTCCCCCGCAAGGAGGCGGAGTGCCAGGCTGCCGATCCCACCGGCCACGAAGGCGGCGGAATCGCCGGCTGCGAGGGCCGCCGCGTCCGCGGCAAAGCGCTCGTCGGCGACGGCCTGATCCCATTGAAACTGGAATGCCTCGAAGATCGCCGCCGCGGCGCTATCAGTGTCCATGCGGCAGTCCCATGCGCGTAGCAGGGCCGCGGCCGTCTGCGCCCGCGCATCACCACCGTCGAGAATCTGGATAAGGGCGGGCAGTGACTCCACCGCTCGCAGCGACAACACGTCGTACTGCATGGACGCCATGTCCTCTCGGCCATGGGTCTGGCGCGACTCGATCATCTGCCGGATGCGTCGCGCGCGGTAGCCGGTTGGTGACATGTTGGCCAGCGGGTAGGGAAAGTCCGACGGCGCCGGCAGGTTGTTGGCGGTCGCTACCCAACCGCGCGCGGGTTCGCGCACGGCGGGCATGCCCTCAAACGGAATCACCCCCTGCCACGCGTCGGCCGGGTCCCATCCGCGGCGGTAGCCGCGTTCCTCGCGAGCGCGGATCGGAACCTGGCCGGTCGCTCGATAGCCGAAGCCGCCATCCACGTCCGCGAACACCATGCTCAGCGTTGGCGACGCCCAGCCGCGTAGGGCGTCCTCGAATCCGGTGGCTGACTCGGCCAGGTTCATTTCAAGAATTGCTGTAGGCCAGGCGCAGGGCAGCGCCCCCACCCAACGCAGCGAAACCGGCCCGCTGCCTTGCGCGAATTCCGGCAGGATCTCGTCGACAATCGGTCCGTTCCGCGACGACCGCACCACCGCCTCGCGCACCCCCTCGCCGCGCACCTGGATGGCTTCCACCCGCTCCCGCGCCGGCTCCCACTGGCCGTCGTACAGGAACGCGCCGGGGTGCGCCGGGTCTGGACGTTCCCGGTAGAGGTCGCGCTGCGAGCTGATGTTGTTCGTAATCCCCCACGCCACCCGCCTGTTTCGACCGATCAGGATCCCCGGCGCCCCCGCATACCCGGGGGCGCCGGGGATCCTGATCGGTCGAAACAGGCGGGTGGCGTGGGGG
>WTFW01000043.1 GCA_011523785.1 Chloroflexota bacterium
GGGCGGTCGGGGCGCAGGTTTTGGGTGGTGCATCTGGCAATACCAGGTCACGGTCTTGCCATCGCCTGCCGTGACTCGAAGCCAGCCGGCGCGAAATGCGTCTTGTACGAGGCGCTGCCTCGTACCGCAGGTTATGCATTTCACGGCCATAGGGTCACCAGAGTCCGCTCTCAGATCGACCGCGCACTCAAGTCTAGTCCACGACAGATTGCGATTTCTGTCAAGCAGCAGCGCGATGGGCATGTTCACGTCGCCTGGGCAGGGACCCTCTCGGCTTCGCCGGAGGGCGCGGAAGGCGCTTTGCTAGGCTGATTCTGTCAGTTTGGATTGCGAGGTCTACGATGCCGAAGTCGCCTCGCCTCACATACCTTCAGGCGATCGCGGCCGGCCTGCTGCTTGCCGCGGCTGTGATTGTCGCCGCCGCGTGCGGCGGGGACGACAGCCGCTACGGCGGCGAGAAGAGCGGGTCGTTCCAGCCGCGGAGCGGCATTAGCTGGGGGAACTGACCGGTCCCGTTGATTGCAGCACGCGCGCAGGTCGGGAGCTCCGGCCGACGCCAACACTCCTAGCCCGAGGCGATCGCCATGCGAAGAAGGACTCGTGACGTACTGACGGGGATCGTCGTCGCCGTGCTACTCGCCATGACGATGGTGGCCGCGGCAGCCTGCGGCGACGACAGCTCGAAAGGGACGCGTGACGATCCCTTTCCTTACGAGAAGTCGCGGAGCGGGTTTGGCTGGGGTTAGGTAGCCGAGGGCAGCAGCGCCAGATTGCCGGCGTCGCCTAGTCGTCGGCCAGCCGCGGCAGACCGCCCGCCGGCCAATCAAGTCTTCCCAAGTACAGGCCGCGCGTCCGATTGGATTGCCGATATCTGAATTCGGTTGGATCGCCGGAGCAATGGGTGATCCACCAGGAATCCTGCCAGTGAAACACCTCGGCGGCATGGACGAAACCGAGGCGCGACACGGGCTGGCCTGAGAAGTCGAGCGGGGACGAGGACGCCACGTAGTGAGTCCACCAGCCGTGCTTGAAGAAGAGCCAGTATCGGCCGTCCTTGGGGATGACGCACGGGGACTCGACTTCAAGCGTCGGTTCCTCGTCGAAGGGCCAGGCCTCGGTGTCGAAGATCGGTCCGACCTCTTGCCAATGGATGAGGTCGGGCGAGATTGAGGCGGCGACGCAGACGCGGTTATGGCCGTGTTGCTCCTGAAGGCGGGAGACCCAGTACATGACGAATGTGCCGTCACTGAGCTGGAGCACGTGCGGGTCGCGGCAGCCGCCGTAGGTGCCGCCGAGCTGCCGGGCGTAGTTTCGGCGGCCGGGACCGCCCATGTCAGGTTCCGACAAGCCAAGGTCCTCCGGCGTTGGCAGGCCGTAGCCGGGCCACCTGGACCAGGAGAGCGAGGGGACGATGATCGGATTGGCGGGATAGCGATCCCAGGTGTAGAGGTCGTGCGAGGTGGCCAGGCAAAGGCGCTGGATCGTCCACTGGTCGACCCCGCTGTAGTACATGAAGAAGCGGCCGCGATGCTCGATGACGAACGGCGCGATGATGCCCAAGTTTTCGGGCCAGGCGCCGGTGGCCTGAAGGGGATCGGGCTGGATTTCCCAACGCTCAAGGTCGGGGCTGGTGGCGTGGGCAAAGAAGGTCTCACGCCTGGCTGGGTCGTCCACTGATCCGGTGATGCCGAACATGTGCCAGAGGCCGTCGTGACGGATGAGGCAGTGGTCATTCAGATAGCGGCCGGGGATGGAGAGGACCTCGCGGAAGACCCCGAGTTCAACGTCGCCGTAGGGACTGGGCACGATGCGGGTAGGGGACATCCGGCGCTCCTCCGGACGGCAGGCCACGTGCCCTTCGCGGTGCGTATCCTACGCGGAAAGCGTTACGGGGAATCCGCTCCATGCTTGAGGACTTTCGATTCGAAGATCTGACGTGGCCGGAAGTCAACGATGCGGTCGAGGCCGGGCGCATTCCGGTGCTGCCGGTTGGCACGATCGAGCAGCATGGGCCGCACCTGCCGTTGAAGATTGACCGCTGGACTTCGACCTCGATCGTGGACGAGGCGGCGCGGCGCTCGGGTGGGCTGCTGCTGGCAATGCCGCCGGTGTCGTACGGGTACACGTCCCACGTGATGGACTTCCCGGGATCCATGACGATCCACCACGAAACGTTCATCCGGTACCTGGTGGATATCGGGTTGAGCCTGGTTTACCACGGATTCAAGAAAATGATCTTCATCAACGGGCACGGCTCAAACCAGCAGCCGACGGAGCTTGCGGTACGGCGGATCATGCTGGAGTCGGACGCCTGGGCGGCGATGGCCAGTTGGTGGAACCTGACGCAGGCCAATTCGGGATTCATGGAGACCTGGCGTGACTCGGATTTCCCGGGAGGCGCGGCGCATGCGGGCGAGGCCGAAACGGCGATCGCGCTGCACATGGATCCGAACGCCGTGCGCATGGACCTGGCAGTGGACCAGGTGACGGACACGAACCAGCAGGAGTCGAAATACCACTGGGTCGATCTCTTTGGGTCGGGACCGGTGAGAATGGATGGATATACCAGCACCTATACGCCCGACGGGACGCAGGGCACGCCGACCGTGGCCACGGCCGCGAAGGGCAAGCTGCTGTTCGAGGAAGCCGTGAACAACCTGGTGGAGTTCGGGCGGGAGATGTCTGAGCGGGACTATCTGCCGAGGGTTGACCATCACCGGCGGAAGCCGACGATTGCGCGGCCGGGCTAGCGACAGGACAGGAGCTTTGAGCGTGGAAGCCAGTTCGATGGTGCGCGATTGGCACTCGGAGCCGTTTCGGGTGCTGGTGACCCTGGGCGAAAGCACGACGGCAGGTGGATGGAGTTCGTCGCGCGAACGCTGCTGGGCGAATGTGCTTGCCGACCTGATCAGCGACTTCCAGGACGAGCCGGTCAAGCTGGTGAACAGCGGGATTGGGGCGAACGTGATCTCAACCCGGGCCCCGCTGTACGAGTACTCGGGTAAGCCGGCGGCCACTGAGCGGATTGGCAAGCATGTAATCGAGCACGATCCGGACCTGCTGGTGGTCTCGTACGGACTAAACGACGCGCGGGGCGGGACGCCGGTGGAGATGTTTCGGGAGGAACTGACCAGCGTCATCAGCGCGATTCGGCAGGGGTGCGACCCGCTGATCGTGTTGCCTGGGCCGTATTTCATGACGGATTTCACGTCGTACGACCACTTTGGCTTCGCCAACCATGCGGTGTTCGAGTCGTTTAACTTTGTGACGGCGCAGGTGGCGGAGGCTACGGGGTGCCTCTTCGTTGACGTGTACAACGCCTACGGCGGGGCGGATTGGCTGGTGCATCACGACGGGGTGCACGCGAACGACCTGGGGCATCGGGTTGTGGCGAACGAGATATTCAAGGTGCTGGCCCAGCACTGCTCGGGCCTGGCGGCGCGCACGAAGCGGCTGGAGCATGAGACCGAGCCCTGGCGGGACGAGTCGGTGTTGATGGCCGACTACGGCTACAAGTCGCGAGGCCGGCCGACGATCGGGTTGCCGCCGGGGCAGTCCTGATCGAGCGGACGCGGGTCTAGGCGGCGGTCTCCAGAAAGCCGACCGCCTGCCGGACGGTGCATACGAGCACCGGGTCGGGCTTGGCGCGCGCGTGATCAAGGAGCGCGGGTAAGGCTCGGTTCTCGGGGTCGTGCAGGTAGTGGGTGTAGGGGTGCCAGACGGGGGTCCAAAGGAGTCGGTGCTCGTACGCGTAGTCCAGGGCGGCCGAGTTATAGGCGATCCAGTCGTCTAAATCCGAAGGTCTCGTCCAGGGGCAAGTCCAGTTGCCGGGGATGGGCTGGTGGCCGTCGTTGCGGCGCCAGGCGTCCTGGGCGTCGAGGTCGCGGCAGCGGTGGAAGTCGAAGAAGATCCGGTCCATCCAGCCCTGGATGGGTAGCTCAATCAGGCCGTTGGGATAGGCGTAGGCCTGGAGGCGGGCGGGGGCCGCGGCGTCGTGGTTTGGGCCGTAGAGGCCCATGGTGCTGTCCATGTGACTGCTGACCCAGCGGAAGCCTGACTCCAGCACGGCTTTTTGATTGGCGTAGAGCATGTTGAGGCCGCCGGGCAGTCCGCCGGGTCCGCGGAGCACGTTTGACTCGACGCCCAAACGCTCCCGCAAACGACGGTTGGTGAGTTCGAGTTCCTGGCGAAGGAGTTCGATGTCAGGCATCGACAGGTGCACGTGGTTGTAGGTGTGGTTGTCGATGACATGGCCGCGGCGAAGGATCTCGTGGAGGTAGTCGATGTCCGGCTCTTCGAGGCCGTTGCCGACGTAGAAGAACTGGAGGCTGACGTCGAAGGCTTCGGCCGTGGCGCAGAGGTCGAGGGTGTACTCGCGCAGCGGCGGCATGATGCGGCCGTGGTTGACGAGCGTCGGCGAGTAGCCGGCGCACATTTCGAGGTCGTAGCTAAGGGCGACCGCGCAGCGAACGCCTTCGGGCAGCGAGACGCGGACGCTCACTCGAAGGCGAATCCGTACAGGCGGGAGCGCTGGAGGCTGAAGCGGACGGCGGCATTGTCAACGGGGCAAACATCGCCGCCAGCCCATCGCACGGATTGCAACTTGGAATCGCCGTGCCAGGGCTGGTAGTCGGCGGCGCTGAAGCCCTCAATCGCTCGGCCGGAGGCGTCGACGAGTTCGGCGGTCAGTTCACCCTCCCTGACTGTGGAGGTTGCCGCGTTGAGCACGAGGCGCTTGCCGCCAACAGGAAGCACGTTGGTTGTGAAGACCGCAGCTTCGGGTCCACCGGTGGCTGAGACGGCGGCCCAGTAGCGATCCTTCTCCCAGCTGGCGCGGCAAATGGCGCCGTAGAAGGTCTTGAGGGATGGCTCGATGCTGTAGACGTCGCCGTGCACGCCTTCGAGGCCGCTGTAATACATGTAGACGCGGTCGCCGTCCTCGATCAGCTGGTGGGTGGGCCAGAGCATGCCGCCGCCGTAGTCGCCGAGCGGGGCGTTGGGCAGGGTTGGCCGACGGGAGGGGCGGTTCCAAATGCGCCGATCCTGGCTGCCGGCCCATTGCCAGTCGATGGTCTGTTCGCGGACGTTGTAGCAACAGAGCAGTCCGATGTAGCCGCCGCGAACCGTGTGGGGCATCAATTCCATGAACTGCTGGTCGTGGGGGTCTTTCCAATCGGGCTCGACGATGACTTCTGGTGGGGTCCAGTTGGAGCCGTCGGGACTGGTTCGCCGGGCCAGCACCCGCCGACCGTAGGGGAAGAAGCAGTCATAGGGGACGTAGCCGCCGGGATGCATCTCGGTCCCGACTTTCTGCATTAGCTCGTAGGTGCCGTCCTCAAGCAAGTAGTACGAGGCCTGATCGGCGCCTCCCATCGGGGTGGTGTAGGGCATGATCAGGCGGTCGCCGACGGCCATGATTCGGAGGAGTGGGCCCTCGACGGCGGTCCAGTGAATGCCGTCCGGCGAGCGGTAGCGATAGGTGGCATAGGGGTGCGAGTCGGCACCTGGTTCGCGGGGGAGACCGGGAATCCATCCAGAACCCAGGTTCTGGGGCCGGCGGGAGGGGGCACGGATGATGAACATCTCGTAGCGCTGGTCGGGTTCGGCGTCGGGGTGAATAAGGACCGAGGCGTACTGCGAGGAGCCGCCGGAATCGAAGTCGAAGATGATGTTGGTCTTCGGATGACCTTCATAGGCGTTGAGATCGAGTTCGGGGCGTGTCCAGTTGACGCCGTCCTCGGACTCCGAATAGCAGAGGCGACGATAGGCTTCGAAGTTGCGGCCCTCCGACGGGGTGCAGACGTGCCAGCCTTTCCAGAGACCGTCGATCGGATCCTTCAGGAACGTGCCGTGGGCGAAAACGGCGCCCTGGTCCCAGGGCATCTCGGGCTCTATGAGGGGGTTGGCCGGATCCGGCGTGGCGGGCTCGACGCGCCAGCCGAAGTTGTCGCGCTCGGCGATGTCGTCGTCCAGGATCATGGAAAGACAGTCGATCCGCGCCACGGTGCCGCTCGTTTCTGTGCGCGCCCGCCGATGGGCAGGGGGGCCATTCGCCAGCCGCGAAAGCGTATCAGTACGACGCGTCGCAAGCAGTTCACGGAAAGCCCGACAGAGGCGGAATCGGGAGGCTCTGAGGACGATGGCTGACTGCACGGCGCATGTGACATTGCTGGCGGGATGCCTGCTTGACGGCACCGGTGCTCCGGACCAGAAAGATGCCGCGATTCGGATTTCGGGCGGGCGGATCGAGTCGATTGAGAGCGCGAATGCGTGGCCAACGGACGGCGCTTCCCACGTGGTCGACCTGCGCGAGTGGTGGGTGATGCCGGGACTCATCGACGCGCACATGCATCTGTGGGGACTCACTCCGGGCGAGGTCGTGCCGGCCGACTTCGAAACTCGCCTTGCGAGCGCCGAGCGGCAGGCAGAGGCGCTGTTGCGCGCCGGGTTTACGACGGTTCGGGACCTTGGGTCGCCGATCACGCCGCGGATTCGAGACTCGACCTCCACTGATCGACCGACCGCGCCCCGCATCCTGGCGGCGCACGTGGGGCTGACGGGGGCGCGGGGGCCGTGGCTGATTCCGCAGCCGTCATGGTGGGAGGCGCGGGTGGTGCGGGGAGTTGCGTCAGCGCGCGACGCGGTGCGTCGGCTGCATGACGAAGGGGTGGATGTCGTGAAGATCGGCGCGTCGACGGGACCGGGGGCGGAGGGGTTTGGCGACACTCCAACATTGACAGTCGATGAGATCCGCGCGGTCTGCGACGCGGCGCACGAGTTCGGTTTGCCGGTCGCGGCGCATGCCATTGGCTCGGAGGCCGTGCGACGGTGCGTGGTCGGGGGCGTAGACACGATTGAGCACGGCTATGGGCTGAACGACGAGGTGTGTGACCTGGTGGCGGCCAGCGATGCCTGGATCGTCCCAACGCTTCGGACACGCGCCGTGCGAGCCTCGCCTGAGGCGCGGGCTACGGCAGGGGAGCAGATGGACACGCTCCGGCGAGGCGGGGCGGCGGGGGTCCGCTATGCCGCCGGCACGGACTCGGTCGGGGACGCGTTCACGACGCACGGTTCCGGCAACGCGCTGGAGATGGAGCTGATGGGCCGGGTGCTATCGCCAGACGATGCGCTGGCGGCTGGTACGCGGGAGGCCGCGCGAATGCTTGGCGTGGACAGTGAAACTGGGACCCTGGAAGCTGGCAAGCGCGCCGATCTGATTGCCGTGCCGGAAGACCCGCGGCGCGATCTGTCGGTGCTGCAGCGGGTGGGGTTCGTCATGCGCAGTGGCTGGGTGGTGCGGAACGACTCAGGCGCCGCGGACCACTAAGCGACGCTGTCGAAGGCGGACCAGTCGAGGTCGACCCAGCGGCGTTCGGAGGCGCTGGTCTGGATGGCTTCGTGCACGACGAGCTGGCGGTGGCCGTCGGTGAAGGTGGGGTGGGGGACGGAGGCGTCGTTGCCGGCGGCGATGTGGGCGTAGACGTCTCGAAAGAGCAGGCGGAAGGTCTCGTCGAAGCCTTCGCGATACGCGCCGGCCCTTTCGACAAAGCGCCGGGCGGCAGGGCGCATGTGGCGGGCGTCGGCGACGAGCAGTTCGTTGGGTTCGTCGCGGTGGCCGATCCAGAGTTCGTTCGGTCGTTCCGAGTCCCAGCTGACGCCGGCCAGTTCCGCGTCGATTTCGACGTGGACGCGGTAGGGATGGCCGGCCGCAACGTGAGAGAGAGAGAGGACCGCCTGGGATCCATCTGAGAAACGGACCAGGAGTCCGGCGAGGTCGTCGCGGGCGGAGCCCGCGGGGACTGGCGGCTCTGCGTCTTCCGATCCGGTCGGTCGACGATCCCGGTGCGCCGTGCCGAAGGTTGCGCAGAGAGCGGTGGGACGGGCGCCGAAGAGGAACATCACGAGGTCCAGCAAGTGACTGCCGGTGGTGGAGGTAACCACGGTGGGGCCGCCGATTGTGGGATCAAGCCGCCAGTCCCAATCGTTGCGGTGCCAGAGGGTGTCGTCGGCGATGGAGGCTCGAATCAGGAAGGGGCGGCCGAGCAGGCCTTCGCGGCGGCGGGTGGCGATTTCCTGCACCAACGGGTAGAAGCGGTTGTTGAAGCAGATTGCGTGGATGACGCCGGCTTCCCGGGCGGCGGCGGCGAGTTTGGCGGCTTCGGCGACGTTAATGCCTAGCGGCTTTTCGCATATGACGTGGACGTTGTGCTGCAGAGCCTGGAGCACGAGTTCGCGGTGCAGTGCGTTGGGCGCGCAGATGTGGACGGCATCGAGGCCATGATCGAGGGCAGCGGCCAACGAGGCATCGCCATGCGGCACTCGCAGGCTGTCAGCCGCCGACCTGGCCCGCTCCGGTGTTGACGCGACCACGCTTACGACATCCACGCCGTTGCGGCGGAGGGCGTCCACGTGGATGCGGCCGATGGTGCCGGGGCCGACGACGGCGGCGCGCAGTGGCGGGTTGGCGTCGTGCTGAATCGTGTCTGCACCGATGTGGTTGGGGTCGCTGCGTATGCTACGCGCCGCGCTCGTATCTTCCGAACGGCGGGACGGTTGACGCTTCGGCGGCCTAGTGGATAGGTTGCCCCGCCGCGCCGTCCGCACGGCTACGCCGGAGAGGGGGCGCGGCATGTTGTTGCCGAGATTCGGCAGTCTGGAACCTGCTCAGACCAGGCGCCGAGCGAACTAGACACAGGACGGCGCAGGCTTGGGTTTACGCATCGGAATCGATACCGGAGGCACCTTCACCGACCTGGTCGTAATGGACGAGGCCACGGGCCGGGTGGACGTCGTCAAGCTGCCGTCGACGCCGGATGAGCCGAGCCGGGCGATCCTGGCAGCCCTGGAGCAGGCTGGCATCGATCCACCCGAAGCGACGTACCTAGTGTTGGGAACCACAGTTGCAGTGAACGCCCTGCTGCAGCGGCGCGGAGCGCGTGTGCTTTACATAACAACCGAGGGGTTCGAAGACGTTCCGTTCCTGCAGCGGGTATCTCGCAAGTTCCACTACGACCTGGATTGGGAGCGACCGTTGCCGCTGGTCGCCCGGCAGGACTGCCTGGGGATCCGGGAGCGAGTCGATTACAAAGGCGAGACCGTCACCGCCCTGACCGCCGAGGGAATCGAGGACCTGATCGCTGTGATTCGCCGGCGGCTGGGGGACATGGAGGGCGAACCGGCGGACCTGGCGTTTGCGTTGAACTTTCTCTTCTCCTATGTGCGGCCCGACCACGAGGCGAGCGTTCGAGAGGCGCTGACGAAGGCGTTTCCCGGGATACCGATCTCGGCGTCGCACGAGGTGGCGCCTATTTGGCGGGAGTACGAACGCGCCAGCACGACAATCGCGGACGCTGCGGTTAAGCCGCTGGTGAGCCGCTTTATCGGTTCACTGGATGCAGGATTGCGCGAGCGTGGATTCGCTCGGTCCTGGTCAGTGATGAAGTCGAACGGCGGCCAGATGCTGGCGGAGACGGCGGGCGAGCGTCCGGTGCAAACGGTCTTGTCGGGTCTGTCCGGGGGGATTATTGCCGGGCAGGCGTTCGGCGTGGAGGCCGGCGCATCAAATGTGATTACGTTCGACATGGGTGGGACCAGCACCGACGTCGGCGTGGTTGCCGACGATCGGATCCGGTACACGACGGCCTGGGAAATCGAGTTCGGCCTGCCGGTGGCGGCGCCCTTTATCGAGATGACGACGATGGGGGCCGGCGGCGGTTCCATTGCGTGGGTGAACAAGGGCGGCCTGTTGCAAGTCGGACCGCAGAGTGCCGGCGCAGTTCCGGGTCCGGCGTGTTACAGCCAGAGCGGCGAGGAGGCGACGGTTACGGACGCCAACGTAGTCCTGGGCCGTTTGAATCCGGACAACTTCCTGGGGGGCGATCTGCCACTGGACGCGGACCTTGCTTTCAGGGCGATTGAACGTACGGCTCGGGACGTCGGGCTCCCGCCGGTCGACACCGCGCATGCCGTGGTCGAAATCGCGGTGGAGAACATTGCCGAGGCTATGCGGTTGCTGACAGTGCAGCGTGGACTGGATCCGCGCGTGTTCAGCCTGGTGGCATTCGGCGGCGCGGGGCCACTGCATGCGGCGGCCATAGCCCGGGTTATTGGGACGCAAGCGACCTTAATCCCCCCGCATCCGGGACTCTGCTCGGCGTTCGGCACGCTGCTGGCCGACAT
>WTFW01000058.1 GCA_011523785.1 Chloroflexota bacterium
GGCCAATACCGTGTGCCTGCTGCCGGTCATGCGCCTGGCCGCCGAACGCAACCCAACGCTGATGGCTGAACTTGCGGAACCACTGGGCGTTTCCGCTGATGCGACCGGGGCGGCGGAGCGAGCCCAGGCGGCGGTGGGGGTGATGGAGCGGCTGGTGGATCAGGTCGGTCTGCCGACCACGCTCCGCGAGGTGGGCGTCGAACGCGCCTGGCTGCCCGACGTGGCCGCCGCCACCCTCAGCAACACCCGCGTGGTCCAAAACAGCCCGGTCCAACCTAATGCCGCCGAACTCACTCGCCTGCTCGAACGGATCTTTGGGGACTGAAATGCAGCGTCCCCTCGGCGCCCAAGAGTGCTTTTACGCGTGGGCCATACCCGGAAAGAACGTCAGGGTGGGAACGCAAGACACGCGCGGACGTCGGCGACGGTGAGCTACGGACTCAGGCCCCGGAGCAGGCGGTGGTTCGGGTGCTCCGGCGGCGTCCCAGGCTCGGTGTCATCGAGCAGGCTTGGGCTGTCTGTGCCCAACTCGCAACATTGCGGTGCCTTCGTCGGGGAAGAACCCTGGGCTATCGCTTCCGAAGTCGGGCCGGAATCACGGCCCACATCATGAAGAGACCAGCAAAAGCTACGATTCCCAGCAGCGCTTCAAGCGGCAACGGCAAACCTCCAAGCCCCGCCAGTCGCCTGGCAGGGCGGCTATTGCCGCCGTTTCACCTCCGAACCACCGCCTGTATCCGAGCCCATTCTAGCCGGTCGCAATATTCCCGTTACATGTGGATGATCTCGATCGCATCGTCCGTGACTTCCAGGTCCAGGTGCACGCGCTCGATGAACTCCAGGATCGCTCGCATCTGTGCGTCCAGCCGCCGCGGATCGTTGGACACGCACGAAACCCCGATGCGTGCTCGTCCCGGCACCGGATCCTCGTCCAGGTCGGCCACGGCGGCGTTGAAGGTGTTGCGGATGCGCCGCTTCAGCGACTCCACCGACCGCCGCCGATCCTTCAGCGACTGGGCCGCGTGAACCGCCAGTCCGACCTCCAACGTCCCTACGTGCACGCCCTTCGTCTCAAGTCGGGTTGCCGCCCGGCGGCGGCTGGTCCAGTCTGACAGGCGAGCGCCGTCCGGTCCGCAAACTGAGGAGCCGATCCATGTCCGCCACTCCCCGCACGCTTGCCGAAATCGATACGCCGGCGGCTGTGATCGACCTCGACCTGGTGCAACGAAATATCGAGACCATGGAACGGCACCTGAAGGGCACGGGCGTCCACGTCCGACCCCACGTCAAGCACCACAAGACGCCCGGCATCGCCCTCATGCAGATCGAGGCCGGCGCGCCCGGCGTCACCTGCGCCAAGGTCGGCGAGGCCGAAGCCATGGTCGAAGGCGGTATAGCCGACATCCTGATTGCCAACCAGGTCGTCGGCCCACTCAAGATCGCGCGGCTTTGCGACCTCGCTCGCCAGGCTCAGGTCACGGTCGCCGTGGACGACGCCCGCAACGTGCGGGACCTGTCCCAGGCCGCCGTGGCCAACGGCGTCACCATCGGCATTGTCGTCGAGATCGAAGTCGGCATGAACCGCTGCGGCGTCCTGCCCGGCGAGCCGGCCTTGGCCCTGGCGAAGCAGATTGATGCCGCCCCGGGGTTGGATCTTGTGGGCCTGATGGGCTATGAGGGGCACGCCGTCGGCATCGTGGATCGCGCCGAGCGTGAAGCTGCGGCCCACAGCTCCCTGGCGGCCGTCATCGAGACCAAAGCCGCCTGCGAAGCTGCCGGCCTGGAGATCCGCGAGGTCACCGGCGGCGGCACCAACACGTTCGACATCACCAGTGCCATCGACGGCTGGACCGAACTGCAGTGCGGCACCTACGTGACGATGGACGTCTGGTTTCGCCCGCACGCCGGCCATGCGTTCGAGCAGGCCATGTGGATCCTGTCCAGCGTCGTCAGTACCCCCGCGCCCGGCCGCGCCATTCTGGACGTTGGCCGCAAGTCCATGGCCTTCGAGGCCGCTGGCCTGCCCCTCGTGGAAGACCCTCCGGGGATCGAGCTCCTCAGCCTCTCCGAGGAACACGGCAGCCTGGCCCTGCACGAAGGGGCCCCGGACCTGCAACCCGGCGACCGCCTCAAGGTCACCCCCTGGCACGGCTGCACCACCTTCAACCTGCACGACACCCTCTACGTCATCCAGGACGACGAAGTCGTGGACATCTGGCCCATCTCCGCCCGCGGCAAATTCACCTGAGTTCAGGCGTCTATCCGGGTCTCGTTCTTTGGTCCCCTGTGTGCGTTCCGACGCTTGGCGGCCATGAGGAATCCCTGAGTTCGGTCGCTCAATCCCGGAACTCTTTGTCGTTCAAGCCGCTAGCCTTGAAAGAACAAGTCCGAAAGTGACGTGCCTGTGGTGCTAGCGTGACTCGCCACCGATAGTCACACCGCGCGGCATATCCTGCGTCAGCTGAGTCAGTTTGGATTGCAGCTCCTGCTGGCTGCTGCCGTGCTCTCGGCATGCGACATCCGAGTTCGGTCGAGTTCCGAATCAGATCGCGCCAGCGTCCCGGTCGCCGCCGCACCTGAAGTGCTGCTCCCCACGCATACGCCGACGCCGACCGCGACGTCCATCCCGTTGCCGAAGCAGGGGTTTGTCGCAATAGCCAGTGGCAGTTTTCATAGCTGCGCGCTTCGCCGCGATGGCGTTGCAGTCTGCTGGGGCCAGGACCGGTTTGGTCAGGCGTCACCGCCGGCTGGCGAGCGCTTCACGCTGATCACCGCCGGGGACCGCCATACCTGCGCGCTCCGATCGGACGGCGTTCCGCGCTGCTGGGGATCAAACCGTTCCGGACAGGCATTGCCGCCGGAGGACGAGCGATTCGTGGCCATAAGTGGCGGTCACCGCTACACCTGCGCCATAAGGCCAGACGGAGCGCCTGTTTGCTGGGGCTTGGCTCTACCGACGGCCACCGAACGCCAATCTGTCGACCGGGGCCAGGCTTCGCCGCCCGCTGGAGAGCGATTCGGATCAATCAGCAGCGGGGGCTCGACCACGTGTGCCCTGCGCGTGGATGGTGTCCCGGTCTGCTGGGGCGAGCTTCCTCTGGATGAGGTGTGGCCAACAGCGGCAGGATTTTCTGCGATAAGCAGTGGGCGCTACGGTGCCTGTGCCCTCTTCGGCCACGGCTCGCTCTATTGCTGGGGGGACTTCCCCTATCCGGGCGAGGTGTACACACCCGAGACTCCTGATGCGACTGCCGTGAGCGTGGGTGCACATCATGCTTGTGTACTCCTGACAGACGGGCTTCCCCTCTGCTGGATGCTCGTTCGATATTCCCTCGCGGATGGCCCACCCAACACGGACGACCGTGGCCAGGCCTCGCCGCCGGAAGGCGAGCGCTTCGTGGCCTTGAGTAGCGGCGATTACCACACGTGTGGGCTGCGTGCTGACGGAACTATTCGTTGCTGGGGGGTTGACGTTTCCCCCCGAGAACCCGGGCCGTTCCGCGATGTCAGCAGTGGCCTGTTTCAGACTTGTGCCATTCGCAACGACGGTTCCGTAACCTGCTGGGGCCCATTTGTTGACGAGTCTCGCTTTCTGGTCGAAGGCCTTGACTTCACCAAAATCAGCGTCTGGATTGTCGAGTGTGCGATTCGCCGGAAGGGCTCGGTGGCGTGCGGTCGACACTGGGAATTCGAGCATGGCGATACACCAGACGACTTTCAAGCGGTGTCCGTCAGCGTCGGAAATGAGGGGGTCTGCGCCCTTCAGGGTGACGGGACGGCATTCTGCTGGTATGCCGGATTTGTCCCGAGTTCATTTGGAGCACCCAGCACCTATTCTGCAATCGCCAGCGGAAACCACCACGTCTGTGCCCTGCGTTCGGATGGCGAGCCGATCTGTTGGGGTCTTGATGTCGATGCCTCAGCATCGATTCCGACTGACGACCGCTTCATCTCGATCACGAGTGGCGACGAACACTCTTGCGCACTCCGCCACGATGGCACTCCGTTCTGTTGGGGAACCAAGGGCTCTCGCATCGGGTCGCCGCCGCCAGGTGAACGCTTCACCGCCATCAGCAGTGGCCACGACCATGCCTGCGGGCTGCGCGAGGACGGGGCGCCCGTCTGCTGGGGCAGCGACGAGGACGGCCAGGCATCTCCACCGCCCGGTGAGCGCCTGATCACTATCAGCAGCGGCTACAACCACACCTGCGGTCTTCGCGAAGATCGGTCGGCCATCTGCTGGGGCTGGAACGACTTCGGTCAGACAAAGCCGCCATCTCCGTAGGAGCGCGAGCGCGCAGCGTCGAACTCGCGCTGCGGCCCGTAGCGGCCAGGCACCGCAGGTTGGGTGCCAAAAGAGGTCCCTAGATCCGTAAGTACGCGAAGCCGGTTCCCGCATCCCAGCCCTCAGCTTGGCGCTGACTCTTTCGGATTGGCGAACCGCCTCCCCGCTTGACACTCAAAATCCCCCGGTGCTAGCGTGACCGGTGTAGGCATATTGGCTGCTCGGCCACGAGTTGAGCGGCCGGTCCACAAGCCCTGCCCACCAGATTTGTTACCTGTTCGTGTGGGTTCCGTATGCCGTTTGGCAGGGATTCGAAACCAGAACCAGCCCGTGATTTCGCACACACTGCGGTCCCGGCCGCGACCTCCAGCCGAGCATCAACGCCCGGCGCGTTGCGTAGGAGGCTCGAATGTCTAACTCCAGCGGACGCTCCGGCGGCTATCGCCGCCCGCGTCGCTCCGGACGTGGCCGCCGCCCGAACCGCCGCCAGCGCCAGCTGCAACCGGACCCGGACCGCGAGCTGGCCGAGCTCGAAGCCAAGCCCATGGAAGAGCTTCGTGCCCTGGCGTCTGAGCTCGAAATCGACGTCAACGGCTCCCCAGATCTGACCAAGGACGCCCTGGTCAACATGGTCCTCCAGGCCCGGTCCGAGAAAGACGGGTCCATGTTCCTCGAGGGCAACCTCGAACTCATGGACGAGGGCTACGGCTTCCTGCGCCGCGAGTTGGGCTGGTTGGCCGGACCCGATGACGTCTATGTCTCCCAGGCCCAGGTTCGACGCTTTGCGCTGCGCAACGGCGACCACGTCAGCGGCCACGTGCGGCCGGCCCGCGAGCACGACCGCTACCACGGCCTGGTCAGGGTCATGGCGGTCAACGGTCTCGCGCCGGACAAGGCCCGCGCTCGACCGCAGTTCGAGCGCATGATTCCTATCTTTCCGAACGAACAACTCGTGCTCGAATACGAGGCCACGGAACTCACCTCACGCATCGTCGACATCATCGCGCCCATCGGGCGCGGCCAGCGCGGCCTGGTGCTATCGCCGCCCAAGGCCGGCAAGACTGAGTTGATGAAGCGCCTGGCGCGCTCGGTCCTGAACAACTACAGCGACGTGCGCGTCATCGTGGCCCTGATTGGCGAGCGACCCGAGGAGGTCACCGATTGGCAGCGCGGCGTCGAGGGCGCCGAAGTCATCAGTTCCACTTTCGACGAGCAGCCCCGCAGCCACACGCGCGTCGCCGAACTCACCTCCGCCCGAGCCAAGCGCATGGTGGAAAGCGGCGAGGACGTGATGATCCTGCTGGACAGCGTGACTCGCCTTGTCCGCGCCTACAACCTCGTGCAACCGTCCAGCGGCCGCACGTTGTCCGGCGGCATCGAGCCCCAGGCCCTGTATCCGCCCAAGGGATTCTTCGGTGCGGCCCGCAATATCGACGGCGGCGGCAGTCTCACCATCATCGCCTCCTGCCTCATCGAAACCGGCAGCCGCATGGACGAGGTTATCTACGAGGAGTTCAAAGGCACCGGCAACTGGGAACTCATGCTTGACCGCCGCCTGGCCGAACGCGGCACCTTCCCCGCCGTCAACGTCCTCAGTTCAGGGACCCGTCGCGTGGAATTGATGCTGGACGCCGACGGCCTCAAGTATTTCTGGACGCTGCGGCGTATGCTCAACGCCCTCGACCCCCACGACGCCTACGACTCGACGGAACTGATGTTCGACCGCATGAAGCGGACCGCAACCAACAAGGAATTCTTCGCATCGCTGAGCGATTCGTCCCGATGACATCGCTCGTCGACTGCGTGGATGGGGAGCACATGACAGATGGCTGACGTGCAGGTGGTATTGCTCGAAACCGTGCCCGACCTGGGCGACATCGGCGACGTGCGTTCAGTCGCCGCCGGCTACGCGCGCAACTTCCTGTTACCCCGTCGCCTGGCCGTCCCGGCCACGCGGCAGCGCCTGGACGACGCCCATTTCCAGGCTGAACTGCAGGACCGTCGTGAAGAGAACGCGCGTCGCGAAGCTCAGCACCTCGCGGACATGATCCAGGGCGTCATGCTCACGATCCACGTGCAGGTGGGCGACCAGGGGCGCATGCACGGCCAGATCACCAATCGTGACGTAGCGGCGGCCCTGCTTGAGCAGCACGGCGTCGAGATCGATCGTCACCTCATCCAGATCGACAGCCCCATCCGCTCGCTGGGGCGCTACCTCGTCCCCATTCGCCTGGCCGCCGGACTGGAAGCTTCGGTCATGCTGGACGTGGTCGAACAGGAAGACGAGCCCGAGCCGGCCGTTGAAGAGGAAGCGGACGAGACCGAAGACGACCTCGGCGTTTCTCGCCTCGGACGATAGGGACGGCGCTGGCCACGGCGCGCGGACATCTCAAGAAAACCGATTTCGCTAAGAGTAATGATCGGTCCACCGTAGTTACTCTGTGGATAATTGGGCATGGCAGTTGGCTGTTCGCTGTGGGTATCCGTGGCTGATCCACCGCCATGCGTGGCCGGTTCCTTCGAAAGCAGGCCGAATCTGCCCACAACCATGGTGGACGCCTGTCGCTGTGGAGAGTGTGGACAATCCGCCTCGGGGTTCGCCAATGTTGAAGGCGGATTGACATAGCGAGTGCGGGGCTGCACACCTGTCCGTGGCCTGAATCCCTCCGGCTGCGTAACCATCCCTTTCAGCGAGCAAATACACCCCGAGTTGCAAACCTGAATCAGTCGTCAGGCGGCCTTCGTTGACCCTCGCCACCATGGCCTCGGCCACCGACCGCCTTCCCCCACAGAACATCGATGCCGAACGCTCCCTGCTCGGCAGCCTGCTCATCGACCCCGAGGCCATCACCCGCATCGCCGGCCAGATCGGACCGGACGACTTCTACCGCGAAGCCCACCGGGCGATCTTCTCCGCGGTCACCACCCTCGCCGCCCGCAACGAGAAGACCGACTACGTCACCCTCTGCGATCAACTGGCGCGCGACGGCACGCTGGCCGACGTGGGCGGCGAAGACCGCGTGGTGGAACTGGCCTCCGCCGTTCCCACCCCGTTCCACGTGGAGCACTACGCCGCCATCGTGCGCCGCACCTCCGTCCTGCGGCAGATCATCCAGAGCGCCACCCGCATGGTCGCTTCCGCCTACGCCCCCGAGGCCGCGCCCGAAGAAGTGCTGGACGAGGCCGAAAGCCTGATCTTCAGCATCGCCAACGAGGTCCACACCCGCGACATCCTCCCGATTCGCGAGATCCTCCACGAGGTCAGCGACCAGCTGATGTTCCGCGTCGAGCACCGCGGCGTGCCCACCGGCGTTTCCACCGGCTTCCGCAGCCTCGACGCCCTCACCGGCGGCCTGCAGCGATCCGACCTCATCATCCTGGCCGCCCGCCCCGGCATCGGAAAGACCGCCTTCTCACTCAACATCGGGCTCCACGCCGCCAAGCAGAACGACGTGCCGGTCGCCTTCTTTGCCCTGGAAATGCCCGCCGAGCAAATCGTGCAGCGCCTCATTGGCACCGAGGCCCGCATGGACGCCATGCGCATCCGTGACGGAGAGCTTGACGACGACCAGCTCCAGCGCGTCGTCCGCACCATGGGCGAAGTGGCCGAATACCCCATCTACATCGACGACTCGCCGTCTCTCAGCGTGTTGGAACTGCGCGGCAAGGCCCGCCGCATGCACCTGGAGCACAACATCGGCCTGCTGGTGGTGGACTACCTCCAGTTGATGACGGCCTCCGGCCACCGCGAAAACCGCGTCCAGGAAATCACCGAGATCACCCGCTCGCTCAAGGCCCTGGCCCGCGAACTCAACATTCCCATCATCGCCTGCGCCCAGCTCTCCCGCGCCGTCGAGCAGCGCCCCAACTCCCGGCCCCGCCTGTCCGACCTGCGCGAGAGCGGGTCGATCGAGCAGGACGCCGACCTCGTGGCGTTTCTGCACGAACCGGAGGCCGGCGACGACGAGGCCATCGGCCGCCCCGTGGACCTCAAACTCGACATCGCCAAGCACCGCAACGGCCCCGTAGGTAACGTAGACCTGCGCTTCATCCGCCCCCAGGGCCGCTTCGAGGAAACCGTACGCCGTGACTACTGACGCCCTGGCGCCCGCTTACCATTCGGCCAGGCTGGCCGAGTCGACGTCGCGGGTTGCGCCGCGAGGGAGTTGGACGTGAGACGCAGACACGTGATCGCGGTGATTGGACTTGTGGCACTTGGACTCGTGACGCTGGCGGCGTGCGGTGAAAGCGAGCCGGCGGCGCCATCCGACGTGGGCGCTCGGGCCGTCGCAATGATGTCGGGGCCTGACGGCGCGTCCATGGGTACGGTCACGCTTGTCCAGGTCCCGTCGGGCGTCCTGGTCTCGGCCGACGTGCATGGGCTGTCCGCCGGCGGCCACGGCTTCCACATCCACGGCGTCGGCGCCTGCGCCCCGGACTTCACGGCGGCCGGCGGTCACTTCGATCCCCACGAAACTGGCCACGGCCTCCTGATCAACGACACACCCCACCCCGGCGACCTGCCAAACATTCACGCGGGCGCTGACGGCGCGGCCCGCGCCGACATCCTCACCGATGCCGTTACCCTGGACGCCGGCGCCGATCATTCGCTGTTCGACGCCGATGGGTCCGCGATCATTATTCACGCCAAGCCCGATTCCTACGGCGAAGAGCCCGGCGCCGGCGACCGCGTGGCCTGCGGCGTCATCCAACGGGCGTAGGGCGCCGGGCATGACTGAACCGCAAGGCCGCGACTTCCGCGCACCCCCCGTCATCCACGTCGGTCGGGGCGCCCTCAACCAGTTGCCCGCCGCCCTGCGTGAGCTCCGCGCCGAACGCGCCGCCATCATCACCGACCGCGTCATGGGCGCCTCCGAGTGGGTGCCCCGGCTCGAAGCCCTGGCTGCCGACGCCGACGTCGCCACCACCGTCCTGGCCGAACTCACCGGCGAACCCACCACCCGCGACGTCGACGCCGCCCTGGCCGCCATACGTTCCGCCAACGCCGATGTCGTCATCGGCTTCGGCGGCGGCAGCGCCCTCGACACCGCCAAGCTCGCCGCCGTCCTGCACACCAACCCCGGCAGCGCCCCCGACTACGAGGGCTACGAGCGCGTCCCCGACCCCGGCCTCCCCGTCATCGCCATTCCCACCACCGCCGGCACCGGCAGCGAAGTCACCCGCGGCGTCGCCATCACCGACACGGACCGTGACGTCAAGATGCTCATGATGAGCTCCCACCTCGTCCCCGCCGCCGCCATCGTCGACCCCGAGCCCACCTACACCATGCCGCCGGGCGTCACCGCGTCAACCGGGCTGGACGCCCTCACCCACGGCATCGAGGCCTACGTCTCCCGTCGCCGCTTCCCCATCACCGACGCCCTCGCCATCGACGCCATCGACCGCATCGGCCGCTTCATGTCACGCGCCTACCACCACCCCGACGACGCCGAGGCCCGCGAAGAAATGCTGGTCGGCGCCCTGCACGCCGGCCTGGCCTTCAACAACGCCTCCGTCGCCCTGGTGCACGGCATGTCGCGCCCCATCGGCGCCTACTTCCACGTCCCCCACGGCCTCTCCAACGCCATGCTCCTGCCCACCGTCATGCAATTCAGCCTCAGCGGCGACATCCCCCGCTACGCCCACATCGCCCGCGTCCTCGGCGCAACCCAGACCGACGACCAGTCAGCCGCCGAAGCCGGCGTCGCCATCGTCCGCGACCTCGCGGCCGACCTCCAGGTCCCAACCCTCCGCGCCTGGGGCGTCGACGAGACTCGCTTCCGCGAAGTCACCCCCGCCATGGCCCGCGACGCCCTCGCCAGCGGCAGCCCCGCCAAC
>WTFW01000199.1 GCA_011523785.1 Chloroflexota bacterium
CCTCATCAATCCCCTCGTAATACGAAAGAATCTCCCGGCCGGCCGCTGAGAAGTCCCGCCCCGGCATCACGCCCTCGCCTTACCGTTTACGCGCGGCAACCCGTCAGGCTACGCGACCCTGCCCAGCGCGAGGGTTCGCCTCCGACGAGCTAGGCGGCGTCCGCGCCAGGTATTCGGCGGCTACGCCGGCCTCTACGGCCTATCGGCTCCCCCGAGCTCCAGGTCGCGCCGCCTCCGTTCCTCGGCAATCAGCGTCGCCGCGTCAATTCCCAGGTCCGTCGTCGGTTGCCGAGCCAGGTGCTCTTGCCACTCCATCCGCTCCAACTCCCGCTCCAGGGCCCTAACCACAACCTCGCTCACGCTGCGGTTGCTCGCACGGGCACACCGCCGAAGACTCGCATACAGATCGTCCGGGATATCCCGAATGTTCAGGGTGGCCATGAGAACAGCGTAGCCCCAAGCGCACTGGGGCATGCAACCCGGCGCGGCCAGCGCCTCGGCAGCCCTGCACAATGAGTCATCCAGACCCCAGGTCTCAACCGATCCCGACCGAGGATCGAAGCCTGCCACCCATCGGTTGAACTCCCCCAATGCCCAACCCCAACATCACCCCCCTCGCCCAGGACTTCGCCATCGCCGCCCGCGTCCCCAACCCAGGCCTCTACTTCTTCCACGACCCCAACCTCGCCCGCCTGGACGACGGCGCCCTGCTCATCGCCGCCCCCGAATGGGGCCGCCGGGACACCACCCTCGGCCGATCGCTCCGCATTGTCCGCAGCACCGACGGCGGCCAGACCTGGACAGATCTGCCCACCCTCCCCTACGAGGAAGGCCGCCCCTTCGTCGTCGACGGCCGGCTTCTGATGTTCGTGCAGGAGCAGACGCACCGCGACTTCCAGATCGTCGCCAGCCACGACCGCGGCGAAACCTGGACCGAGCCGCGGACCGTTATCGAGGGGCCGCTCTGGAACATCTCCACGGCGCAGCTCATCCGGCCCGACGCGCTCTACTGGGCCATGGAACGCGACTCGTCCGGCGTCGACTACAAGGGCAAGGTCATGGTCCGCTGGGATCGGGCCAAATCCGCCTTTGACCCCGCCGCCTGGACGCTCTCCAACATCGTCCCGCCACCCGAAGTCCCGGCCGTCCTGACGAGGGAGCTCTACCCCCGGCACGACCGCCCCCACATCCACCTCGGCTGGTCGCGCCCGTTCGTCTGGCTGGAACCCAACACCGTTGAGATCGCCGGCCGCATCCGCGTGTTCGCCCGCGCCATCATCGACGAAAAAGCCACCGCCAACATCGCCGCCGTCCTTGACTACGACGAAGCAACCAACAGGCTCAGCTTCACCCAGTTCGCGTCCTGGCCCGGCGGCCAGTGCAAGTTCTTCATCCTCCACGACCGGCCCAGCCGCATGTACTGGATGCTCAGCAACCTCGTCACCAACTCGCAGGACCTCCTCGGCTGGGGCCACCGCATGCGCGAGACCGGCTTCACCGGCGGCCCCGGCAACGAGCGCCGCTGGCTCTTCCTCCACTACGGCATCGACTGCCTCAACTGGTTCCCCGCCGGCTGCGTTGCCCGCTGGCCCCACAGCGTCCACCGCAGCTTCATGTACCCCAGCGCCGTCATCGACGGCCCCGACCTCGTCATCCTCTCCCGCACCAGCCGCCACGCCGCCAACCAGCACGACGCCGACCTCTGCACCATCCACCGCATCCCCAACTTCCGCACCCTCGCCATGGACCTCCACCAGGGCGGGCTGGCCCCGTAGCGACTGCGCACCGCACGGCTGAGAGGTCGCAGAACCAACGGCGCAAGCCGCTTAATCCTCAACCCCCACGACCACGCCTCGATTCGCACCGGGGCGACGCGGGAGGGCCTGTTGAACTTGGAGCACTGCGTCTTCGGCGGGCAATCCACCCCCGCGGTTCGGCGACTTGGTCTCTGCAAACCTTGGGGCTGGTGTGCGACGTACAGGTAGCATGCGACTTATCGATAGTAGAGCCCGACTGGATTGAGTAGTGTGCGGGCCACGGTCTTGTGATGCTGGCTCCAGGCGAGCTACGCGCAAGGCAGTAGATGCTTCGCCGCATCCGCTGGACATCCTGGCGGTATACGCGCTGTATCAGCAGGAATCAAACGCGTGATGGTTGCCCAGGTGCGTCGAGCTCTATGCGCGACCATGCTGCTTGGATGTCTCTTGCTAGTTGGGTGTGGACCGACTGTTGATGAGGGTCAGACACGTGTCGAGGCTAGACCTGAAGACACGTCTAAGTCCGGGAGTAAGGAACAGACTTATGACGAGTGGATCGCCTCATTCGGGCCCGATGCCTCACCTGGGTTCCCGTGCGGCCCACCCGGCGGCGGGCTCCCATTTAAATTGCCCCCAGCCCCGCACTTTGTCGACTGGAGCCCGGACGGCACGCAGATCATCTTTGACTACGCCACGCTGGTGCAGATGGTTGACGTCAACGGTACCCGGCTGCGGCAGTTGGCAGATTCGAATCCCGGCTATCCACAGGTTTCTGAGTATGTGCGGTATGCCAATGAGCACGCCGAGTTTTCGCCGGACGGGCGGCAGATCGTCTACGCTAGCTGCGAGTATCCGACCGAGGGGCTGACGCTACGTCGTGACGCGCCCTGGACGCCGCGCGGGGAATATCAGTGGGAAATCGCGACAGTGGCTATCGACGGGTCGGGGGGACAGCGGCCGACGACCAACGAGCGGGGCGACTATCTGCCCAGTTGGTCGCCCGACGGCCAACGCATTGCTTTCCTTTCGGCAAGTCGCAAGTACTACACGGGATACCTCCAGCTTCGAACGCTGACGGCCCAGGGTGCGGGTGCTGCGGCCGAAGTCTTGCTGACCAACGAAGCGGACCCGGCCTACGTTCCGCCGCAGTGGTCGCCGGACGGGTCGCGCCTGGCCGTGCTCATTTCAGGACGGCTCGAAGTCGTCGAGGCCGACGGGTCCGGCCGGCGCACGGTCGCGAGCGACGTGCTGAGCCGCGTGTCCTGGTCCCCCGAGGGGCGGCTCCTGGCCTTCGTGCGGCGGCACGGCGAGCACGCGCAACTGGTGACGATTGCCACCGACGGGACTGACGAGCACGTTCTGCAGTCGATTACGGATATGCGGGGGCTGGAAACGACCGACCCTGAGAGCTGGCTGCCCAATCCGCACTCGCATGTCGCCTGGTCGCCGGACGGCGCGCACATTGTTTACGGATGCGGGGATCAGTTGTGCGTGGTGAACCTGGACGGCGAGATTGTGGGGCGGACGCCGGAGGAGTTCGCCAATGAGCGGGGGCGGGCGGCGGCCGCCTGGGCGCCGGATGGGTCGCGGATCGCGGTGCGGGCGGCCGGCAACCCGACGGCGTACCGCGTGGTGCTGCTGTACACCATGGCGCCGGACGGCTCGGATGTGCAAGTGCTGGTGCGGGGTGGTGAAGGACGTGCGCCATCGGCACGCGGCGGCCGGGAACGACGCGCTCCGTGAGGGGTCACGTGGTGCCGCAGCCAGATCGCAACCCTGGGCTGGTGGCCGACTGCGAAGCGCTGATGGCGATGCGGGACACACTGGCGGGACAGACGCTCTTGAACTGGGGCGCGGGCACGCCTCTGGAGCAGTGGGCGGGAATCCAGGTCAGCGGCGAGCCGCGGCGGGTCACGGGGCTTAAGTTCCAGTACGGGCAGGGAGTGCACTGGCACGAGAGCCACCGGCTGGTGTTCGGTCGGCTACCGCCCGAGATCGGCAAGCTGGACCAGTTACGGACGCTGGATCTGTGCTGTAACAAGCTCCTGGGCACGTTCCCGCCCGAGCTCGAGGACCTGCAGCATCTGCGAGAACTGAATCTGCGGCTCCACGGCGGCGCACGGCTGGACGGCTGCCTGAGCGCCGGCTTCGTGGAGCAGTTGGACATAGCCGAGGGACTGCGGGTCTGCGGGCAGGAGGGTGGCCCGTGAGGCGGTCTCGCCCACCAGACTGCGGCACTGATGCCACGCCCAGGGCTCAGATGTGCGCCATCGTCGCGCTCAGGACGGGTCTTGCGGCTAGCCAATTGCCCGACGACCCCGACTGCTCGCCGCATCCCCTGGACGTGCTGGCGATATACGCGCTGTACCAGCAGAAATCGAGCGGTTGAACTTGACTTGGGTGCGTCGCGTTGTGTCCGTTGCCGCGGTAATTGGTTGTCTCTTCCTTTCAGGTTGTGAGGCGGAGACTCCGACACGTGTCGAGAAGATGCAGGCTCCGAGTCTTGATTTGTACGCCGGCGGCTATCCCCTGCCTGACGGGAGCGTTCCGGAGGCCCTCGACTTTGTGTGCGGGCCATTCATCAGTCGGCACAACGACCTCCCCCCGCACTTCGTCAACTGGAGCCCGGATGGCACGCAACTCATCTTTGACGATGACACGTCGGTGCGGGTGGTGGACGTCACGGGGACGCAGCTGCGGCAGATCGTCGACGCGAATCCGGGCTACCAATTCCGTGACGGGATTGGGCCGTACGCGCAGTTTTCGCCGGACGGCCAAGCCATCGTCTATGCCAGTTGCGAATTCACGACCGGAGGGGGCTATTTGGTACGGAACCCGCGCGCCTACTACAAATTCGAGATCGCGACGGTTGGCGTGGACGGGACGGGCACGCAACGGCGCACGAGAAACCTGCACTACGATCACCTGCCGGTGTGGTCGCCCGACGGCCAGCGCATCGCGTACTTGTCGGCGGGGAGCCCGCGCAGCTATTGGGGGACCGACGACCTTCGCATCCTCTCGGTGGGTGCGGCGGATGCCGAGCCCGAAACGCTGGTACGTGACTTGGGGGGCACGGCGCCCCCCCAATGGTCGCCGGACGGAACGCAGTTGGCGGTCTTGAGACTGGGCCGCGACCTCCACCTCGGCGCCACATACGCCACGGAAGACGTAGGCGACATGACTGCGGCGCCCGATTCCTCCCCGACACGCGACCGGGCTCAACTCGGCGATGCGTACGCCAGGGAAATGGGCGTCGTGATCGCGGCGTCCGATGGCTCCGCGACCCGCCGGGTGGCGCGCACGGTGAGCACGGTGTCCTGGTCGCCGGACGGCCAGCGCCTGGCGTTGGCGCGGCTGCACGAGGATTCCGTGCAGTTGGTGACGATCGGGCCCGATGGGTCGGATCCGAATGTCATCCGGCAACTGACCGATCGGGCGGGGCTGGCGGCGTACGTCGATGTCCAGAACTCCATCTATAACGCCCCGCTGCTCCACGTGGCCTGGTCGCCGGACGGGTCGCACCTTCTGTATTCGTGTGGACAGCGATTCTGCGTGGTGAATCTTGACGGCAACGTGGTCGGGCAGACGCCGGAGCAATTCGCCAGCGAGCGGGGCCGCGCGGCGGCCGCCTGGGCACCGGACGGATCGCGCATCGCGGTGCGGGCGCCCGGCAACCCGACGCCCAACGGCGAGGTCGCGCTCTACACCATGGCGCCGGACGGCTCGGACGTTCAGGTGCTCGTGCGCGGCGCTGGCGATGGAGGACTCGAGGCGGCGGGACGTGGAGGCGGGGAAGAACGGGCGCCGTAAGGGGCCGCTAGGTGCCTGAGCAGAGCCGGGACTACAGTCCGTAGGGAACTGCGAGACGCCGATGGCGACGCGGGACACAGCGGCGGGCCCGACGCTTCTGGGCCGGGGTGCCGAAAAGCCTCTGGACCAGCGGACAGTCGCGGCGTTGGCTGCGTTGAGGTAGAGGTCGGACGCCTCCCCCCTAAAGTCCGCCGAAACGCTTCGCTAGACCGTCTCGAACTCCAGCGCCGACAGGTTCAGATCCGAAGACCGCTGCGAAAGGTGTAGCAATTCCACGCCAACGACTTCCTTCGCCTCGTTGTAGTCCAGCACGACCCCGGGAGAAACTTCCTCAGACTCGACGACTTCCGAGTCGTCCAGCCGCAGGTACAGCGCGTCGGCCTCCCGGTCCACGTTCAGCTTCATAGCTCACCTCGCATGCCACGATCACAGAATACGCCGAGAAGTCACGACTCTCCGCACGTCCCGTGAACGCCCGGTTGGCATGCTGACGACACCCCACCGACGCACCGCAGCCCCACAAGAGACCTTTGCGTATCGCTCCTCAATCTCGAAGCTGCGGCCGCTCCTGCTCCCTCTCTGGAGAAAGCTCCGCTGTGCGTTGTCAAACTACTCGGAGGGACGCAGGTCTGTCCCATCTCCTGGGGAACAGCCAGGTTCGGCGTATCCGCCGAAACCAGTGAGGGTTCTTCCGCTCGAGGTCTCCACCCCAGCAGCCACGTTCGGATGCAGTCCAGAACAGGCCGCGCCGTTCTTCACCCTCTCCAAGGGGAGAGGCAGAATCGGCCGTCCCCGGCCGAATTCGGTGAGGGGTCTTCCGCGCAACCAACCTCGGGTTACGCAAGTGTCTCCTTGCGGGAGTGGGCTGGAGCCTGCCCCGGACGCGATCCGGGGGGTGAGGGTGGCTGCCTCGGTGAAGCAACCAGGCCGAAGTCGAGCACCCGCCTCCGGAGCCGCCCTTCTTCAGACTCTCCTGGGGGAGAGGCTGATTCCGCCTTTCCCGGCCGAACCCGGTGAGCAACTGTGCGAGTCGAGAGCTGACCTCCGGGGAGGCCAATCTTTACCCTCTCCAAGGGGAGAGGCAGGTTCGGCGTACCCGCCGAAACCGGTGAGGGGTCTTCCGCGCACCCAAGCTACCGAGCAGCTCCGCGCCTCTCAGAGGCGCCGCTCTTGCTCCCTCTCCATTGAGGGAGAGGGCTGGGGTGAGGGTGGCTGCCTCGGTGAAGCGGCCAGGCCGAAGTCGAGCACCTTCCGCCAGGGCCGCCCCGCTTCACACTGTCCTGGGGGAGAGGCAGAACCTGCCCCGGACTCGATCCCGGGGTGCCGGCGTCTTCGCCGGAAATCGGTGAGGGGTCTTCCAGGCACCCACTCTCGGATTGTGCAAAGGTCTTCCGCGTGAGAGGGCTGGCTGAGGGTCTTTCGGGCACCCGTCTATAGGATTACGCAAAGATCTTGACAAGGACCCCACCCATGAAGCGCATGGCCAAACCCGCCGGCCGCGGCAATGTCGTCCTCGAAGACGCCCCCATCCCCGAACCCGGCTACGGCCAGGTCCGCGTCAAGGCCGTCCGCAGCCTCATCAGCCGCGGTTCCGAAATCGGCTGGCGCTACGTCAGGGAAGAAGCCGTCGATCCCCAGATCATGGGCTACTCCATGGCCGGCGTCATCGACGCCCTCGGCGAGGGCGTCAATCACCTCGCCGTCGGCGACCGCGTCTGCGCCGTCTCGCCCCACGCTCAATTCGTCGTGGCCGCCGCCATCCCCGAGCGCCAGGCCAAGATCCCCGAAATCCTCCCGCTCTCCCCCAACGTCACCTGGGACCAGGCCCCCTACTGGATGCTCAGCGCCTCGGCCGTCCGCTGGACGGACATCGCCCCCTTCGAACCCGGCAACGTCATCGTCATCCTCGGCCAGGGCCTCGTCGGCAGCCTCATCCTCCAGGTCATGCGCGCCATCGACGCCGGAACGCTCGTCGCAATCGATGCCACCCCCCTGCGCTGCGAAATCGCCGCCACCTTAGGGGCCGACCACGTCGTTAACGCCGCCCAGGAAGACCCCGTGGCGGCTGTCAGGAAGATCAGCTACGGCGTCGGCGCGGACCTGGTCGTCTACGCCGTCGGCGGCCCCGCCGGCCCCACCGCCTTCAAGCAGGGCATGGACATGCTCGCCAATGGCGGCACGCTCCACCTGGTCGGCAAGTACGAGCATCAGTACCTGCCCCTCAGCTCCGACACCATCCAGAGCCGCCGCATCGTCGGCGGCTACTTCGGCGGCCAGTGGCACGCCGGCTCCGCCCGCCGCGCCCTCGCCCTCCTCGAATCCGGCGCCATCAACCCCGACCGCATGACCACCCACCACGTCCCCTACACCCAGGCCCCCCAGGCCTACCACCTCCTCCACGACCACCCCCACCAAACCCTCGGCGTCCTCCTCGACTGGGACATCGACGACAGCTAACCGCCCGCGGCCTCCAAGCCGATGCGTCGCCCGGCACCCCAACGCCGCAATCCGCATCGTCGCGTTGTTGCATCGTTCGTTGCGCCGGCCGTGTCACCAGTAGCACTCGGCAACAGCCAGGTGGCTCGTGAGTGCAGCCGAATTATCGAGTTCGTTGGGCCGCTCAGCGCTGAAGTTAGCCGGCTGTCACGCCTCTGGTGCCGGCCCAATCAACAGGGACGCGCCGACTGCTGTGATCAGCAGGCCAACCACAATTCGGAGCGCTGACTGCCGAATGGCAATCCCCCTCGGCTCCGCCCGCCGGGAGAATCGCCATTGATTCTGACTCAGGTGAGTCATGAACCAGGGTAGATCGTATATGAAATGGTATGCATGTACAATCCAATACATGTAGAGATATGTCGATGGACGGTGCGCCGATGACGCTCAAACGGTTCGGCCTTGGGGTCGGTGCCCTTTTCATCGTCGTGCTCGTCGTCGTGGCGGCCGTATTCGCGGCGATCTGGCTCATTCAATTCGGGTTGTTCCGCGTGTTCACCTCAACCTCGGTGACGCGGACCTACAGCAGCCAGGACGAGTTCAGAAAGAACATCGATGTTGTCGAGGGCTCAATGCAATGGAAGGTCGTCAACGCCCAGGACTCGCCGTTCGATGACATGGTGTGGATCAGCTTCAAGTACACGCTCCGCAACACCTCCGACCAGGACGTCACGGTTGGTGGTTGGTCGGACCTCATGGTGCAGTTCGTTGATGCCGACGGGTTTGCGGTCTGGCAGCCGAACACGGGGACCGACTACACGGTCCCCGCCAACAGCGAGTTCACCTTCACCCTCGTGGACAACGTGGAGAAAGCCATCGCCGACCAGATCGCCGACATGCGGATCGATGGGCCGGATTGATTGGAGCTGAAATGAAACGCAAGATCGGCCTTGCCCTTGCGGCATTCCTGTTCGGAGTCGTCACCGTGGCGGCCGGCGTCTTGCTGGCGTTCTACATCTACTTCTATCTGTGGTTGCCGAGCTTCATCATTCCAGAAACAACCGTGGAAACTCGCGACGTGCCGGTCGAGGAAACCGTGGTCCGGATGGAGAGTGAGGAACTCCAACTGGAGATCGATTACATCAAGGGACTGTTCGATACGCTCAACGACAGCAACACCGATCTGTGGGATGCGCTGGCCGAAGTCAAACTGGAACTCCTCAAACTGGAAGATCGCATCGAAGCGCTCGAGAATTGAAATCGCCCCTGCACCAGGGCAGGTGCCGGGGACAGGTAAAGGCTAGGCGTCTTGGCTTGTCAACCGACCCTTCTCCACGTCTTAGCCACCGATGTTTTTCTTCATGTAGATGTACAGTTTGTAGGTGCTTTATCGCTCGAATACGAGCTTGTTATCTTCGAACGTGTTCTGAAGTTCCGGCGTGCAAGTCTGGCATCTTGCTGTTGATTTCACGTGGTCCTGACCGATTGCGCGACCACCCTTCCGCGCTCCACGACTCCACCGGGTCGTGGCGGAGCAGGCAGGCGAGGCTCAGGAGAGTCAGTCCGCCGATCGCCGCGAGGCGAGAGCTAAGTTCTCAGGGCGGCGGCCCACTCGGAAAAACTGTCTGAATCAATAGGGACGCGCCGATGGCTGTAATCAGGAGCGCAACCACAATTCGGCGAATTGACTGCCGCATGGCAATCCTCCACGGCTCTGGCCGCCAGGAGAATCGCCATTGATCCTGACTCCAGCGAGCCATGAACCGGCAGGACCATATATGAAATCGAAAGCGGTGACAAGCCGGCCCATGCGCTGCCGGCCTCCTCTGGCCGGCGCCGAGATCCTCGGCCTGGGCGGACAAGTCAACGCCACGGCCTGACGATCCCTGGAAAACTCCGCCAGTCCCCAGCGAACCGGCGCCAGCCTCCCGCACCCGTCGCCCTGTCGACCCGCGTTGCCAATCGTGCGCGAATAGTGTACACTATCCTGGCGTTCACGCAACTGCCCCCGGAGCCCCCCTCGTGCCC
>WTFW01000153.1 GCA_011523785.1 Chloroflexota bacterium
GCCACGAACTGGAATGCCGGGACGCCGATCGACGAGTGGGTGGGGCTGACCATCGAGGGCACGCCGCGGCGGGTGACGGGGCTGAGGGTGGGAAGCGGAAGATACGGCGATGCCGTAACGGCAGGCGTTATCCCGCCTGAACTCGCGAATCTACCCAAGCTGCGGACGCTCGAGCTCGCCGGCAACCAGATTTCGGGCAACCTTTCGCCGGAACTCGGGCAACTCGCCGAGTTGGAGACGCTGGACGTCGCCGGGAATCAGCTTTCAGGAAGGATTCCAGCAGCGCTCGGCGATCTGAGTTCGCTGCGGAGCCTGAACCTGTCGGGTAACCGGCTGTACGGGGAGATTCCGCCGGAACTGGGTCAGCTGACGAGCCTTGAAGTCCTGGATCTCGCCGGGAATGATCTGACCGGGGAGATTCCGCCGGAGCTGGGCAACCTCGCCAGCCTGCAGCGGCTCCTCCTCAAGGAAAACGAGTTCGGCGGGAGGATTCCTGGCGAGATCGGCCAGCTTGCCGGCCTGGTGGCGCTGGACCTCGCCGAGAGTGGTGTCGCGGGCAGCATTCCGCCTGAACTCGGCGATTTGGCCGGGCTGGAGACGCTGGACCTCTCCAGCAATGAGCTAACGGGTGAGATTCCGCCCGAACTTGGCGGGCTGCGAAACCTGACGGAGCTGAATCTCGGTCAGAACCACCTGACGGGCTTGATCCCCTGGGAATTGGGCTGGCTGACGAAGCTCACGGATCTGCAGTTCGGGGGCAACCAACTCACCGGGCGAGTACCGGTGGCCGTGGGGTCGATGTACGACCTGTGGTCGCTGGGGCTGTGGGGCAATCAACTGGAGGAGTGCCTGCCGTTCCACCTGAACAGACGCGAGCCGCCGTACATCAGCCCGCGCGAGTGGGCGACCTGCGAGGCCGGATCGTATGCCTTCAACATTCGAGACGACGCGTTGCTCGGAGCGAGCGTGGGCATGGTTTACATCCCCGGCCGGCTGGGGGACACGGTCAGCTATGTGATCGCGGCGGGCAACGAGGGCGGCGCGTTCGCCATCGACTCCGGCAGCGGCCGCATCAGTGTCGCCAGCGAACTGGACGCTTCAGCGGTCGATGCCTATGCGCTGACGGTGGCGGCGAGTGATGGCATCGGCGACCTCGTAAGCGTGGAGATTCGGGTCAATCCAGCGCCCTCGCCGCCGACCTGTTCCAGCGGAATCGCTGTACCCAATCCGCAGGAGAATCCCGGGCTGGTGAACGACTGCCGGATCCTGCTCCAAGCGCGGGAAGTTCTGGTCGGGCGGAGCTGGCTGAATTGGAGCGCCGAGGCCCCGATGGAGCAGTGGGAAGCGATCGAGCTCGGCGGCACGCCGCGGCGCGTCCTGGCGCTGGAGATTCGAGGGCCCCACGGGGGCAGGCGCATCCCGCCCGAGCTTGGCGGCCTGAGCGCTCTGCGGCGACTGGTGCTCTTCAACAACCGATTGTGGGGCACCATACCGAGCGAACTTGGCCAACTGAGCGAGTTGCGCGAACTCGACTTGTCGAATAACGCCTTCTCGGAAGCGATACCGCCGGAACTGGGTCAGCTTGCCAACCTGACGCACCTGAACCTCTTCGTCAATCGACTCACCGGGCAAGTTCCAGCGGAACTCGGACAGCTGACGAATCTGCGGGAATTGCACCTCGGCCTGAACCACTA
Source organism: Chloroflexota bacterium (assembly GCA_011523785.1). GTDB lineage: Bacteria > Chloroflexota > UBA11872 > UBA11872 > UBA11872 > UBA11872. Next base: position 1,695 of record WTFW01000153.1, read on the forward strand.
CCTGATCCAGTGCCTGCCGAGCAGTCTGGCCACCCGAGCGCAGCAGGGCGCCACGTTGCCGGACTGGCCGACGTGCCAGGAAGGCGATTAGTCCGGGTCACCTGTCTCAGCACGTGGATTTGTCGACTGCCGGGGTTAACTGGCCACGCCGCACTTGACACTCGTACCGGTACGAGACACAGTCATGTGTGATTCGGACGTTTCGCAGTCGTGGGCTCAAGCGGCTGCATGACCGCGATGACTCCAGCAGGCTGCGAGCGGATCAGGTGGGGCGGATCAGGAACGCTTTGGCGGACCTCGACTCAGCGCGGTCTCCGCGAGACCTGTCGATGCCGAGGTACCGGATGCATCAACTGAGGGGCAACCTGCGAGGGTTCTGGAGCATCAGGATCACAGGAAACTGGCGAATCGTGTTTCGATTCGAAGGGGACGATGTGTACGACGTCGACTTAGTCGACTACCACTGAAGCGAACGGGTGAGCGATGGCAATGAAGAATCCGCCGCATCCCGGTCGAAGCATCCAGGAGAATTGCCTGGAGCCGCTGGGTCTGAGCGTGACCGACGCAGCGAAGGGACTCGGCGTGGCGAGACACACCCTGTCGCGCGTATTGAACGGGCACGCGGCGATTTCGCCGGAAATGGCGATTCGGCTTGAGAAGGCCGGCTGGTCGAACGCGGAGTTCTGGCTGCGCCGGCAGACCGCCTATGACCTGGCGCAGGCTCGCGAACGCCAGGATGAGATCAGGGTGGAGGTTTCGCTGCTGCAGCCCCGGCTCGCCAGCTGACAGGCAAAGTCGCGAGCCCGCCTTAGCGACTCACCAGCAGGGCGGCGGCGAGTCCGAGCAGAGCCAGGAATCCGACGACATCGGTGACAGTGGTCACGACGACGCCCGATCCCAGGGCGGGGTTCTGACCGAGCCGTCGAAGGATGAGGGGGATGAGCGCGCCGGCGGCGCCCGCGACGAGCATGGCGATGAGCATGGCCAGGGCGATGACCAGGCCAAACAGGGCCGAACGCGCGTAGACGGCAGCGGCCAGGCCGACCAGCAGCCCGATGATCGCGCCGTGCACGAGGGCGGCTTTCAGTTCGCGTCGCAAGGCCCGGCGCACGACCATCGAGCTGGCCTCGGTGGTGGCCAGCATCTCGATCAACACGGTGACGGTTTGGACGCCGGCGTTGCCGGCCTGACCGGCGATCACCGGCAGGAAAACGGCCAGAGCCACGATGGCGGCAATCGTGTCTTCGAAGACGGCAACTACCGTGGCCGCCAGAAAGGCCGTGGCGAGGTTGATAAGCAGCCAGGGCAGGCGGCCCCTGGCGGTTGCGAATACCGACTCGGCCGCATGGAATTCGCCGGCGCCGAATATGCCCAGCAGCTCTTCGCTGGATTCTTCGTCCGACAAGCGCACCAGGCGGTCGGCTCGAATCAGGCCGAGCAGCACGTTGGCTTCGTTCGTGACCGGGAGTCCCAGGTAGCGGTGACGCCGGAAAAGCCTGGCGCACTCACGCCCGGGTGTGGTCGTGCGCACCGACACGGGGTCTGGCGTCATCAAGCGGTGCAGCGGGACTTCGGGCTCTGCCGCCAGGAGGGCGCGAAGACCGACCACGCCGACCAGCCGCTCGCTGTCGTCAACCACGTACAGGTAGGTGACGGCGTCAGTTGCACGGGCGGCGACTCGAACAGCCTCTAGTGCGACTCCGGCTGTCAGCCGGCGCTCAAGGCGGAACGGGTTGGGTGTCATGAGTCGGCCGGCCGTACCCTCGTCATAGGACTCAAAGATGGCCGGGACCCCACCCGGCTCGTCCATGCCCTGCGCCAGCTCCTGGGCCTGGCCGGCGTCCATTCCCTCCAGGACTTCGACCGCGGTATCTACGGTCAGTTCGCCAAGAATGTCGGCGGCGACTTCGAGCTCGACCCCGGCCAGCGCCGTGGCCGCCTCTTCCGGTTCGATTCGCTCGATGAGCGCAGCCGATTGCGCCGGCGGCGAACTAGCGAGCAGATCCTGGCGTTCTTCGGACGAGAGCTCGGCCAGCAGGAACGAGACGTCGATGTCGCCGTCGGCCACCAGCAGGCGGACCGCCGCCGCTCGATCACCCGAGGCCAAGAGACGCGTGATGTCGTGGACGAGAGCGTCGTCCGCGCGCACCTGGTCCGATCCACTGTTCACAGTCAGCGGTCCTTGGTCGACGGAGGGGCCGGTCAGATGGAGCCGGCGCAAACGGCCGGCAACTACAGGTTAACGACGCACGCCTGGCATCGAACGGTTATCCGGCGATTGAGTCCGTTGCCTAATTGAGACCCGCCCAACCTGGGACGGCAGCTGGCGCCTGCCCGAGATGGGGCGCGTGGGCCGGCCCGAAATCCGATCTCAGTCTCGGCAGGCTCCGGGTCCGAGCCAAAGCGAGGCAAGCGTTGGCCAGGCGTTCAGTCGGCGGCGCCCTGCGGCGCTATCAGACCATGAGTTCGCCGCCGGTGATGTCCAGGGCGGCACCGGTGATGTAGGCGGCGCGGTCGGAGGCGAGGAAGCAGACGAGTTCGGCGACCTCGGAAGGCGCGCCCATGCGGTTGAGCGGGATGGACGGGATGTACTCCTGGATGCGCTCCTCGGACCAGGCCACGCGCAGCATGTCGGTGTCGATCATGCCGGGGCAGACGGCGTTGACGGTGATGTCGTAGGCGGCCAGTTCCTTGGCGGCGGCGCGGGTGAGGCCCAGTACGGCGGCCTTTGAGGTGGTGTAGGAGGCGCCGCCCACGGTGCTGACGTTCTTGCCGGCGGTGGACGAGAAGTTGACGATGCGGCCGTAGCTGTTGGCCTTCATGGCCGGGATGACGGCCTGGGTGCAGAAGAAGACGCCGTTGACGTTGACGTCCAGGACGCGGCGCCACTCGGATTCCTCGATGGACTCGAAGGCCGTGGGCGAGACGATTCCGGCGTTGTTGATCAGGATGTCCAGGCGGCCGAAATGCTCGGTGACGGCGGCGACCATGGCGTCCACGGACGACTTGTCCGCCACGTTGGCGGGGAAGGCGGCGGCGTCGGCTCCGAGTTCGGACGCGACAGCTTCAATCTGATCGGCGTTGACGTCGTTGACGGCAACCTTGGCGCCGCCGGCCAGCAGGCGCTCGGCGGTGGCGCGGCCCATGCCGCGTCCGGCTCCGGTTACCAATGCGACGCGACCCTGGAACTCAGCGGTCATGTAGGCGATCTCCTCTGGTGATTCGTCGAGTGCTCCTGAAACGTCATCCTGCCAGCAATTCGTTCAGGCCACCGCGACATCGAACCACAGCCCCCAGTGGTCGGAGGCGTAGAGGTCGCCATCGCGGTGCGTGGTTCCGAAGCGTCCTTCGGCGACGATCTTCAACGGCGAGTGGGCGCCCGCGCGGACCAAGAGGTGGTCGATTCGAATTGGGGGCGCCTCGGGGTGCAGCAAGCCGGAACGCCCATAGTCCAGGACCTGGCGGTTGTACATCGTGATGCAGGTGGGCCAGGTCGGCGGCGCGTCTCGCAGCGGAGGCACGGACTCTAAGCCGACGGCTTGCATGAGCGCGTAAAGCCTTGTGCTGAGGGGAGCGAGATTCAGGTCTCCTAGCAGAACCAGGAGGCCGGCGTCGTCGGACAAGGGCGGCAGGACTTCGGCCAGCCGGTCGACGGCAGCTTGCTGTGCATTTTGCAAGCCCTGCATGGGCAGGTGGGTGCTTGCGACAACCAGGTGGGTGCCGTTGAGGTCCCAGCGAGCCGTTAGCAGCCAGGGCTCGTGGAACCCGAGATTCGTGACGGATTTTCGGTCGGCTAGCTGATGTCGTGAGGTTTCGACTCGAGGCTCGGCAGCCAGTAGCGCCGGACCCATGCGTGCCGTTGCATGCGTGGTTGGGGCGTCGATCCAGTCCACGACGACCAGGCCCGAGTCGGCCGCGACCTGCGCGGGCGTTGACTCGCCGTTCTCCCAGGGGCGACTGGCGGAGCGTGTCTCGTGAAGAAAGACGGCGTCCGGCTTGAGGTCGGCCAACTCGGCGGCGACCAGCGGACGGCGGCGCGGCCACTCCCAGGAGAAGCCCCAGATGTTCCAGCAGGCGATGCGGAGTTTCCGGGGTGCGCCGGGAGCGGAACGGGGCGTCACGGTGCGCCGGCCTGGGGCAAGGGCCGGGGTCAGGCCTTAATCGCGGATAGACGGCCTTCGAACAGAAACCGGTCGAACAGGTCGTCCAGATTCATGCTGGAGACGTCCTGGAGCACGTCGTCGGCCGCGCGCGTGCGCAAGCGACCCTGGGTGAGCGGCAAGGCCTCCGACGTCCCGTCCGCCGCGAGCGTTTGCTGCAGGCCGACGAGCGCGGCCAGTTCCAAAGCCCCCAGCGGCAGGAAGGTCAGTCCCGTGTGGTGGTAGCCGCCTTGGCCGTTGACCGCGCGAACCGCGAACTGGGTGACGCGACGGCGTTCCTCGTACTCCAGTTCGATCACGTCGACGGCGCGGCCTTCGCCGGCGCCTTCGGCGACGACGAGCACGCAGTTGTTGGAGCCCTGGGAGGGCTGGAAGTCGGCGGTCGGCTGCAGCGGGTGCTCGGCTACGAGGATCTCCACTTCTTCAGTTCGAGAGACCGCCTGTAGCAGACCATGCACCTCACCGTGGCCGGCGTTCCGGTCCTGGGTCTGCACGTCCGCCGCCTGGGGTACGGCGTCAGGGTCGGAGGTAATGACCGTGATGGCGTCCGCACCGATTTCGCGCAGCTGCTCGATGGTGGCGTCCAGCGGCGCGTCGCCGCCGTCCGGGGCGGCCGCCCCGTCCGCCGTGTGTCCGTTGCCGACAAAGATCACGCCCCGCAGGTCAGCCATAGCACCGCCGAGATTTGCTGCTCAACCGGCATACAGTACGGCATATCGGCGACGGCGCCAGAAAAACGGGGCGCCCAGCCTTCACGCGGGCGGCTCGCCGATGGTCAGCCGATGGTCGACCCGGCCGGGAGCAGGTGGGCCAGTCGCGGTCGCAGGTTGTCCGGGGCCTCGTCATAGACCTCGCGCGGCAGGTCCTCGACGAACGAGTCGCCCCCGTCGCCGACGATGACCTGGCGCTCGACATGGCCGCGGCGCGTGGGGTTGAGGTTCAGCCACCACGGCGCGAAGCGGACGACCACGGTGACGCGATCCTGATCGGTCGTGTTGGGCGAGACGGCGTGCCAGAGACGGCTGTCCACGATGGCGACCGAGCCGGCCGTGCCCAGCAGGCGGGCTTCGTCGTCGCGCGGGGCCATCCAGTCGCCGAGCGGACTGCCGGGACGCGGGTGGTCCTGCTGGCGGTGGCTGCCCGGCACCACGTAGGTCGCACCGTTCTCGGGCGTGAAGTCGGTCAGCATCCAGAACGTGGTGAGGTGCATGGGTACGTCGGGGTAGGGCGCGGGGATGTGGGCCAGGTTGCGCTGGTTGTAGGGGAAGTCAGCGTGCCAGATGTCGCGGTCGGTTCCGGGGCCGGTGACGTAGCCGGTCACGTATGAGATTCGCCAATTGGGACCGAGCACGCCCTCGGTGACGGTGTTTACGTTCTCGTCCCCGAGGTGGGGCAGCAGGGCCTGGTCGAAGCGCAGCAGGTTGGAGACGCCGTAGCGGGGGGCGGGCGAGCGCGAGTGTTCGATGATCGATGCCGCAACTCTCTCGCGAACGACGCTGAGATCCGGTTCCGAGATGATGTCGGGGATCACGCACCAGCCGCGCGTTCGCAGGTCGTCCACATGTGAATCAAGTCCATTCGATGCGTTCATCGTCGTCTCCGCCGGCGGACGTAGCGGCCCGGCCGTTCGTGCGTTCGCCTGCTCCGGGCAGGCAACGGCTGCAACTTAGGGAATGCTAGCAACGCCAGCGGGCGGCAGTGTCCAGCGAACCGACGGACCGCGACGCTGACCTCGCTGGCGTCAACAGCCGTCGTTGCCGCAGTGGGCTTTGGGGTCCTTGTAGGGGAAGGGGTCGTCGCGAGTGCCCGCGGTACTGCCGGAGTCGCCGCCGCAGGCGGGACCAAGTCCGACGGCCATGGCCGCGAACGCGCCGAGCAGGGCACCGCCAAAGCGTCGTCGGGTGAGCGTCCGACGAGATTTCCTGGCCATTGCGCCGTCTCCTGATTCTTCGGTCGTCAACATTACAACGGGAGTAGACGGCCCTGGCAAACGTATCGGCGCGAAACAGCCGATGTTCGACATCCCGTTTGGGAAGGGATCAGCAGCTCACGTTGCCGCAGCGGGCCTTTGGGTCCGCGTAGGGGAACGGGTCGTCGCGACTCCCGGCGTTGCTGTCGGCATCCCCGCCGCACGCCGGGCCAAGGCCGACAGCTGCAACCGCGAGCCCCGCAATCAGCGTTCCGGCAAACCGTCGCCGGGTGAGGGGCCGCTGGGGCTTTCTTTCCATCGCGCCGTCTCCCGATAGTTCGGGCCGCGACCATTAGAACGGTTGTGCCGGAAATAGGCAAACAGGCTGGCTCTTTGCGGTTGTGGCCGAACGGACTGCCGGATGTCACAGATGACGGTCAGCTGCGCGTCACCACCGAAACACCGTGCCCATGAGCCGCGACGAGTCATCCCTCAGCGCGGCATAGATGCGGGGCGCTTCGTCTGCCGGGACCACGTCCTGGATGAGCGGCGCGATCCTGACCAGGTCACGACCGACGAGGCGGCAGAGGTTCTGTAGATCGCCGCGGTCGAAGTGGCTGTTCTGCTTGATGGTGATCTCCTGGCCCTGGCCGGTTCGGAAGGTGTAGTTCACCTCCCAGCGGCCGGCGACCAGGATCACGCGGCCCTGCAGGCGGACGCAGGTGATCAGCTTGTCCTCCATGCCGGGCACGCCCGCGAAGTCGATGACGGCGTCGAAGGCGCCTCCGCCGATGTACCGGTCCCAGCCGTCGCCGGACACATCCACCACGGACTCGGCGGCGCCGATCGAGCGGGCAAGCTCCAGCCGACGACCGGCAACGTCGCCGATGGTGACGCGGGCGCCCATGACCGCGGCGATCTGCGCGGCGATCTGCCCAATGCAACCCGCGCCGCCCACGATCAGCACACGCTCGCCCATGCGCAGCTCCGCATTTCGGCAACTGCGCATCGCCACGCCGCCCATGCCGAACAGCGCGGCGTGAACCGGGTCGACGTCCGGCGGAAGCTTGAGGACCAGGTCGTCTTCGGCAATTGTCACGAATTCCACGTGGCCGGCGGGGCTGCGCCGCGTTCCAGAGTGGGCGCCAATGAAGACCAGGTCGCCGATGCTCAGATCCTCGACCTCGGGCCCAACGTCGATCACCTCGCCGACGCTCTGGTAACCCTCGTTCGAGGGCAACTCGTGGTCGGGGCGCGCGTAGTTGCCGCCCAGCATGTTGTTGCGCTCGGTGCCGTTGGTGATGCCGCTGTAGATGTTGCGGACCTTGATCTCGTTGGTCTGGAGGGGCTCGGTGTATTCGGGCCAGTCGTGGACCAGCCGCTTGCCCCGCCGTCCGTCGGCTTCCAGCACGGTTACCAGCGCGCGCATGGCAGTCCCTCCTCAGCCCTGGTTAGAGCGCCCCGGCGGCCCAGCGGATGCCGCGGTGCAGCACCGTTCGGAAGCCCGGGTCGGCGTAGGCGGCATTGTCGTGGCCGGACTGGAAGCAGAACACGCGGGCATTCCCGAACTGCCGCGTCCAGGCCAGCGTGCGCATGCTGAGCGCGTGGTCCGTGTTCAACAGGATGTGGCTGTCGGCGTCGGCGCTGGACATCGTGTAGGTCTCATCCGGCAGTTCCCAGTCGACCAGGCCCTCGGTAATGGGGTGCCCCGGATCGGCCACCCGCACCGGAACCCGCTGGTTCATGTGATAGCCGAAGGTCCGCTCGTCGATGCCGCAGATTTCGGACCAGCGCGGCCACTCGGGGAAGGCCAGGATGGCGTGGTGCAGCACCACGATGCCCTGCGAGGTTTCGCCCAGCGATTCGAGCGCCGCCGCCGTCCGCTCGTCCGGCGCCGGGCGGTGGAAGTTGTAGAAGACCAGCACGTCGTAGGCGTCGCGCACGCCGCCCAGGTCGGCCACGAAGTTGTCCAGGTCCTGCGGATACGCGTCGACATCCGGCATGCTGCGGAACGCCGCCTGGAATCCGGGCACGTCAAACCGGTGCTCGCCGGTGATGACCGCGGCGGTGATTGAGTTGTCGGCCTTCGGCAGGTTGGACATGTGCGCCCTCGCAGTCAGCCGCTCAGCCCTTGGCCGCCTTCAACGCCTCCACCTGCTCGCGGATGCCGACTTCGGTCGGCAG
>WTFW01000083.1 GCA_011523785.1 Chloroflexota bacterium
TCGCCAGCCCGAACCCCCTCTGGGGGTTCGGGCTGGCGAGAGATAGCTCCCCCTTCATCCCCCACGCGCACCTCGGCGCCCCACGCCCGTTCCAACGCCCCGCAAACCCACCCTGGTCAGCGCACCCGCTCAACTGGCTGCGGAGAATCCCCACGGCGCCACATCCACGCCTGCGCCGTTACCATGACCGGTGACGAGACCAGCCAAATCTCCTGCCGTCATGCTCGACACCCTCATGTCCGTCGACGAGGCGATCTTCACGCGCCGGACCTGCCGCAAGTTCCGCAAGGACCCCGTGTCGCCCGAAGTCCTCACCAAGATCATCGACGCCGCCCGCTACGCCCCCAGCTCCTGCAACCTGCAGCTCTGGGACTTCGTCCTCGTCAACGACCCCGAGACCAAGGCCGAAGTCGCCGAAGAAACCCGCTACGTCCACCTCGCCCCCGTCTCGCTCTTCGTCTCCTACGGCAACAACTACACCCGCGAAAACTACGCCTGGGTCCAGAGCGCCGCCGCCGCCATCCAGAACATGATGCTCATGGCCCACAGCCTCGGCGTGGCCAGCTGCTGGGTCGACACCCTGGGCGATGTCGACCGCATCCGCCGAATCCTGGGCCTGCCGAGCGAACGCGAAATCCTGGCCCTCGTCCTCTTCGGCTACCCCGAACTCATCCCCAAGGCCCCCCGCCGCCGCGCCATCGACATCCTGCTGCACTACGACAAGTACAAGGGCCGCCTCAACTGGCCCAGCAGCGACGACCCCGAGGAATGGACCCTCGAACAGATCCGCGACTTCCAGATGGCCAAAATCCGCAACGGCGCCCGCTACAACAAACCCGTCCCCTCCGAACGCGACGCCGTCCTCCAGGCCCTTGGCGAATTCGTCGACGTCCAGGACGGCCGCTGGCTGGACGTCCTGCCCCTCACCGGCCTCTACACCGAAGAAATCGCGTCCAGATACCCCAAAGTCGACCTCACCTTCGCCGAAATGACCGACCAGGTCTTCGAATTCGTCCAGGACCGCGCCCCCCGCACCCTTCGCCACGAGCTCTACCCCGACGCCTTCCACGAAGGCCCCGAGGGCTACGACGTGATGTCCCTGATCTTCCGCCTCGAGGGCTATCCCCGCGACGAGCGGCGCCAGTACCTCACCACCATGCGGCGCCGCATCAAGGACGACGGCCAACTCTTCCTGGCCTTCGTCAACCGCCGCTCCTACCACCGCCCGCTGCGCTGGATGCGCGGACGCATCGGCCACTCCGGCGTCGAATACGCCCTGGCGCCGGACCCCAGCCTCGGCCCCTTCAAGGCCGTCACTCCCGGCGAAATCCGCGCCGACCTCCACGCCACTGGCTGGCGCGTACGCGACCGCCGCCACTATTTCGCGGTTCCCCCTTCCGACGAGATCGAGTTCCGCGCCGGCCGCAAAGGCCGCAAAGTCAAACTCGCCGGCCAGGCCCTCACCCGAATCAGCCAGCTGTTACAACCGGTGGGCCCCGTCCTCGGTCCCGTCGCCCGCGTCCACGCCTGGGACGTCATCCCGGCCTGAAGCCGGCGCTACCGCGAGCCGCGCCGTATGCCGCGATGCGCTAAGGCTTGACCGCCGCTATCACGATCGACGACCCGAGTGGAAGCCCGAGGATCCGGGCCAGTGCGGCTTCGGCGGTGGCCAGCCGGTAGAGCACCGCGTTCAGGCGCCCCGTGCGCATCTGCGCGGCGTTGTTGGCTTGATTCGGTGGGACAACCCGAATGCTCTCGAGCAGGCGCAGTCCCAGCAGCCCGAACATCGACGGAATCGCGAAGAACGAGGTGTGTCGGATCCGAAAGCCGGCAGCCTGCACCAACTGTTCGAGATCGAGACGGGCATATCGCCGCAAATGCCCGAGATAGGCGTCGCGGCTTGTTCGCAACCACTCGTGCGCCGGGACAGCGAGGACGAGCACGCCGCCAGGCGTGAGAACGCGCAACGCCTCGTCGAGCGCGACGGTGTGCTCCTGGACGTGTTCCAGCACATCAACGCTCAGCACCGCGTCCAGGCTCGCCGTGGGAAACGGCAGCAGGCAGGCTGACGCCTTGGTGAAGCGCCCGCTGTCGAGTAGCGCCCCGGCCGTGCGGGCGTGTCCGGCGATCTGATAGTCCACCCCGAGCCGAATCCCCGCGGTGCCGAACCGGGCCAGCAACGCACCGTCCAGGGTGCCCACATCCAGCACGCGACGGGCCGGTCCGCCGAGAGCGTCCTCGGTGAGGCGATGTATAAGATCGTGCCGCGACCGCACCCACCAGTTGGAGGCGGTGATCTGGGCGTAGAGATCGACGTATTCAGACTTCACGCGGATTCGGCCGGATACGGCAACCGCGCAGCCTAACCCGCCCTCGGCCTTAGGGCCGAACCTCGTAGATCGCTGCGGCGCCTGCCGGATCGCGAAAAACCTCGACAAAACGTCCGTCGGCGAGCTTGCCTTCAATTGCGGCCGCCTGGCCGGCCGTCAGCTGCGCCGGATCCACAAGCACGTAGCGGATGCCGAGCCGCCGCAGGGCGCCATCGGCAAGCTCCTGCTGCGCGCGCCAATAGGGCTGGCGGTATTGCTGAACGTGCGAAAGCACGTGGTAACCGTAGGGGATGAACTGACCGGTCGCCGCAGAGACGTCCAGGGTAATTCCAGGCCCTTGCGTGTCGTAGAGATTGATGGTGCTCTGCGCTCCATGGACAGCCAACAGACGATCCTGCACTGCCGTCTCTCGAAGAAGGAAGTCGCGCGCGCCGATTGGAAGGCTTCCGGTGGTGGTGGGCGCTTGCGCCACCATGCGAGGCCAGGCAATAGCCGAGAGCACGAATGCCCCCGAAAGCACCAGAGCGGCGGTCGCTGTGCCGGTGGCCGCCAGCCGTCGCGGCATACCTGCTCGCGGCAGCGCTTCGGAGGCCACGATCGCCAAAGCGGGGACGGCCAACGTGAACCCCGCATGGGCTACGCGGTTCAGGTTTGGCGCGGATACATCTGCCCTAAAGACCAGGACAACGGCTACATTTGCCGCTGCTATCAGTGCCCAGGGCGTGGCTCCGCTGGCGCCACGACGGTAGATCACCCAGCCCAGCGCCAGCGCCAGCAGCCAGAACAGCAGCCCCCCGTCGACCAGAAACTCCGCGCTCAGAATCGAGACGTCGCGCGTTCCAGGCTCGCCCGCCTCGAGCCATGGCCTGGATCGGTCGAATCCCCAACTCGAGAGCTGACCCGGATGCGTGAGATTTGGGGCGAGTTGCAAACGACCCAGGTCCGGATCGGCACGGAAGGCTCCAGCGAGAACCCCGCTTGTGGTTTGCGCGAGGACCAGGGCCAGGCCAGTTGCCCCCGCCAGCCCCAGCGAGCGCGCCAAAGAACGTCGAGCGACCAGCGGCCGTTGCGCCCAGAACCAGAGACCCAGACTTGTCGGTATGGTGACCACCAGGAACTCACTGCTGGGAGCGAGGTAGACCAGCGCGGCTACAACAACCGTCCACGCCGATAGGGAGGGTGTCCGCACCATGGAAGTCACAGCCGCAGTCGTGACTAGGGCTGGAATGAGTCCGTGCAGCGCGGTCGGATTGTGGGTCGGCATAGTGAAAGGACCGCCCAGGAACAGCCCGCTCCATGCAATGGAGTCGGGCGCAGCTACGATCACACCTAGCACGTCCCCCAGGCCCCGCTCCTTGATCGCCGCGGGGGTGAGCATCCAGTAGAGCGGCCCCCAGGCGTAGGCCACGGCTGCGCCGCCCAGCGCCCATGCCGAGCCAATTTGCCCGGCCAGCACCCCGTACAGCGTCAGCACCAGCACGACCGCCACCGACGCAACCAGGTGCGGCATCACCGTCGGCGTCAGCACGTCCAGCAGGTCCACGGCGCCAGCGCCCAGCGTGTGCAGCGTGACTCGGTACTGGAGATCGAAGGCCGGCTCGAACGGATTGACCACTGGGAAGTTGCCGCGAGCAATCCCGGCCACCAGCCCGCTGTGCAGGTAAAGCGTGCCTACATCCGCTCGCCCCACGGTTCCCTCGGCCCAGAACGCCAGCGCCGAGACATAGACCAGCAGGCTTATGACCGCCACGGCGGCAACCGCGAGGCGGCCGTCCTGGCTCGGCTCGGCCGCCGGTCGACGCCGCAGGGCCAGCGCGCCGAGGGCGCACGAGACACCAGCCATCAGGAGCGCGGTCCCCGCCGGCATAACCCGCGGCAGCCAGAGCAGCGGCAGCCCCAGGGCCACCAGCCCGATCCCACTGCCCAGCGAGGCTCGGCTCAGCCGGGTGGGCGATGCCAACACGCCGGCGGCTACGCGGTATCCCAGCGCGCCGGCGGCGCCGAGGCACAAGATCAGCGCGGGCAAACTGAGCCAGATCATTGTCCGGGAGTGTGGCGAGGCGACTCGCAGACCGCAATGGCCGGCGAGCGCTCGCCTAAACTGCGCGGGTTCGTGGCGCTGACGGTACGGCGTGACACGTGATTGGTGATGCTCCGCCGTCGTGGACCCGGCAAGGGTCGAGATGCGCCGTCACGCAATCGAAATGGCCTCCATGCTTCTGACCATTGTGGTACCGGCTTTCAACGAGGCCGAGCGCCTCGGGCGCACCCTCCCGCGAGTTCTCGCCTGGCTGGAGATGTTCCCTGAAGGCGGACGACTTCTGGTGGTTGACGATGGCAGCACCGACGCCACTGGCGATGCCGTTCGCGCGCGGATGCCCGCCCATCCCAGCCTTGATCTCATCACACTCTCGCGCCAGAGCGGTAAGGGAGCGGCCGTGCGGGCGGGCATGCTGGCCGCGACCACGGGAGTCGTGGGCTTTATGGACGCCGATCTCTCAACCGACCTCCGGCACCTGGCGGACGCGGTGAGCGCCATTCAGAACGGCGCCGACGTGCTAATTGGCTCTCGGGCGCTACACCAGAGTGAAGTCGTGGTGCGGCAGCCCGCCTATCGACGGGTCGGGGCGCGCATCTTTCGTGAGTTGGCGCGCCAGGTCGGGGGACTGCCGGATACGCCTGACCCGCAATGCGGGTTTAAGTTCTTTCGGGGACCCGTTGCGCACGACCTGTTCACCTCAACGGTGATCGACCGCTGGATGTTCGACCTGGAGGTGCTACGGCTGGCGCGCCATCGTGGCTACAACGTCCGGCAGTTGCCGGTCGACTGGACCAACGACCCTGACTCGCGCCTGCGTTTGACCGTGGACACGCTGCGCATGGTCCGTGACCTCGCTCGTATCCGCTGGCGATTCGTCGTTGGCCGCTACGGCCCGTCCAGGCGACCTGTCTAAAGTCGGCTCATGCAAACCTCAAAACCATCACGCGGCGCCTCCGGGCACGGCCGGGCCGCCTAACCATCATGGGTGACTTGCTCACCGCCACGCGCGAATTCCTGCTGGAGTTTCTGGAAGCCAATCAGTATCTGGCGCTGGCCATTTACGTCGGAGTGGAAGAAGCCGGCGTTCCGTTTCCGGTGCCGGCCGACACCGCCATCGTCTTGATGGGCTATCAGGTCTACCGCGGCGTAGCTAATCCGGTCGCGGTGGTGGCTACCGTCGTCGTATCGGCGACCGCCGGTGCGTCAGTTCTCTATTGGCTGGCGCGCCTGATCGGTCCGCGCCTCATAACCCGGTTCGGTCGGGCGCTCCACATCACCCCGGAGCGGCGCGAACGCGCCGAGCGCTGGATTCACCGCTACGAAGTGCCAGCCGTGGTTATTGGTCGGCTGATTCCCGGTTTCCGCATCGTCATTACCGTCGTGGCCGGGGCGGCGCGAGCCAGCTTCTGGAAATTCCTTCCATCGGCCGCGCTGTCGGCGCTGATCTGGGCCCTCATCTACATGGGCATTGGCTGGGGGCTGGGAGATCAGTACCAGCGCGTCGCGTCGGCTGTCGAAGCCGATCCACGCGTCGGGTTTGGGATTGTTCTGGCGGCAGTCGTGATGGTCGGCACGCTCGTCGGGTTCAGGCTGCGTCGGCGCCTGTTCCGTCGGTTGCGACGGCGCGAGCCCGAGGACGACGGTTCCCCGCCACCTCCGGCCTAAGTTGCGGTTCGCTCCGCCTCGCTCAGCCGTCCGTTGCGTCCAACCACCCGCTTGATCAGCGTCAGCCAGCTTGAGGTGCCCTGACCGCGCCAGTCGAGGTCGTCCTGCAGCTTCATCAGCCGATCCATGCGGCCCAGCCGCTCGGCCCGCTCGTAGATGCGCAGCCACACGCAGGGCAGGGTCGGGTCGGTCTCGCACATGCCGTAGATATCGGTCCCGCCGCACGGGCCGTCCCGCAGCCCCTTGGGACAGGCCATCGGACAGATGAACGCCGTGTCCTGCAGGATGCAGTGGCCGCACATCTGGCAGCCGAACAGCGGCCGCTTGACCAGGCGCTCGACCAGCGTGAATGCCTGCACAGGGGCGTCGCGCAGCGCGCGTTGGGCGGTGACCTGGGTTAAGTTCACGACGAAAGGGAGCCTGCCGGCGAGTTCCGGTGATTAAGTATATGGCGGATGCTGGTGGGTTCTGCGGCCTCAGGTCGAGGCCCCACTCTGTCCGGCGCCCGCCGCTGGCCGCACCGTCGGCGGGGTGAGCCGGCGCTCGGGAATGAGCAGGCGACGTCCAACGAAGAGCTGCGACGGGTCGGTGATCTCATTAGTCGTCGCCAGGTCCTCCACGGTTACGTCCAGCTCCTGCGAAATCGCATACAGCGTGTCGCCAGCCTTTACGACGTAGACATCGTCCGCCCCGCCCCCACCGGCGGCTGGCGAGTCGGCCTGCACGCGTTCGCCCGGCTGCGGCAACTGGAGCTTCTGTCCCACAAAGATGTTGTTGGGATCGGCCAGTTCATTCTTGGACTGCAGATCTTCCACGGTGATCCCAAATCGCTCGGCGATGCCGAGCAACGTATCGCCTGCCTGCACCGTATACGTCTGGGGCGCCGGCGTGGGTGTGGGAGTCGCCGCAGGTGTGGGCGTCGGACTTGGCGTCGGCGACGCCGCGCTCTCGGGGGTCGCCGTGGGCGTCTCGGCCAGCAGGCCCACGCTGCCGTCCTCCGTCGCCTGGGTGTACAAGACATACGCCACGACGCCCAGGATCAGAAGCCCGAGCACTCCCAGCACTAGCTCACGGCGCGAACTGTCCAGCCCTGCACACCTCCGGCGCTTTCGGGTGAAAAACCCTTCATGCGGCTAGTGGACTCGCCGCGAGTATAGGGGTGCGCCGGCCCATTCGGACGTACCATACGCGTATGCAGGCGCTAGTACTCGCCGCAGGCTGGGCCACGCGGCTGGGAACCATCACCGGCGGCGGCCCAAAGCATCTCCTGCCCATCGGGTCCCGCACCGTTATCGACTTCGTGCTCGACCGCCTCGGCGCGGTTCCCGAGATTGAGCACGTCACGGTCATTACCCACCATGTGTTCTTTCCCTTGTTCATGGAGTGGGCGGCGGCGCGGCCGGGCCGACCGCCCGTCTCCGTCATGAGCGATGGCACCACTTCCCTGGACACACGACTCGGCGCCGTGGGCGACATGGCTTACTTCATCCAGGAGTCAGGCATCGACGACGACCTGCTCGTCGTCGCGGGGGACAACCTGTTTGACTTCGATCTCGCCTCTGTTGCAAGAACCGCGCGGCACGACTTTGTCGTGGGACTGTATGACTGCGGATCGTTGAAGCTGGCCCCGCTCTATGGCGTGGTTGAGATTGAGGACGGCGTTGTGACGAGCTTCGTCGAAAAGCCGGAGCATCCCCGCAGCACCCTAATCTCAACGGTTGTGTATGGGATCCCGCGCCAGCGACTTGGAGTTGTGCAGGCTTACCTGGAAGCCGGCGGTGACCCGGACAAGTCCGGCGACCTGATTGCCTGGCTGCACACGCGCGAACGGATCTTCGGCCAGGTGTTCTCGGGCCGCTGGATCGACATTGGCAGTCCCGATGAGTACGCGCGCGCCCAAGCCGAATTCGGCGGGTGACGCGGCCGCCGCTCCTCGCTGAGGTGCCGACCCTCCAATGAGCGTCGTCCTGGCGTTGGCGCTCGGCATCTCCAGCGGGCTGAATCCCTACGTCACCGTGGCCATCACCTCCATCGTCGCGGCGCGATCCGACTTGCTGACGCCCGCCGCGGCGTTCGCATTCGTTGCCTCGACTGGGATGTTCGTGGGTGCGCTGCTGCTGCTGCCCATTGACATCTTCGCCGACAAGTTTCCGGGCAGCGGTGGCCTCATGGACCGCCTTGGCTGGGTGATTCGCCCCGTCGCCGGCGGCATTGTCGGCGGGACAGCCATGGCCACGGCCGGCCCCGGCGTGATCCTGGGGCTCGCGCTCGGCGCATTCGCGGCGCTGGCGACCCACGCGCTGCGACTGCGCACCCGTCGCCGTGTCCAGTGGCGGATGTTCGGCTTCGGCCGGATCGTCTTCGGCGCCTACGGCGACTTCGGGAGCGGCATCGTCGCCATGATCGCCCTGCTCACGCCCCCGCTGGGACTCGCCATCGCCGCGAGCCTGATCATGGCGGCGGTATTGGTGGACCGCCGCTGGGGTGGCGAGGCGCCGACTTAGAGGTCGATTCCTCCGAGACGCCGAGCGCCTGGAGTACGCCTCGCGCCTTGTGCTGGGTCTCGGCGTACTCCAGATCAGCGTCCGACTCCGACACGATCCCGGCGCCCACATGCAGGTGCCCCACGCCCCGCTGCCGTTGCACGGTGCGGATTGTCAGGCTGGCGGTGAGCCCGCCGTCGAAGCCCAGCGCAAATACGCTGCCGCAGTAGGCGCCGCGGCGGACAGGTTCCAGCTCGTCGATAATCTCCGAGGCGCGGATCTTTGGAGCCCCGGTAATCGAGCCACCGGGCCAACAAGCTTCCAAAAGGTTGGCCGCCGAGACACCGGGACCAAGCTCGCCCCGGACCTCCGAGACCAGTTGCCACACGGTCGGTAGCGCCTCGGCCTGCCAGAGCACCGGCACGCTGATGGATCCGGGGCGGCACACGCGCCCGAAGTCGTTGCGCAGCACGTCCACGATCATCACGTTTTCCGCCCGGTCCTTGGGACTGGACCGCAGCCGGGCTTCGGCGGCGGCGTCCAGGGCGCGGGTTGCGGCCCGCGGTGTCGTGCCCTTGATGGGACGCGTTCGCGTCTGGCCGCCGGGATCGACGCGCAGGAAGAGCTCTGGCGACGCGCTGGCCAGCTCGAGTCCGTCCGCGTCCAGGTAGGCGCCGAATGGCGACGGATGCTCCGC
The DNA here is from genome assembly GCA_011523785.1 of Chloroflexota bacterium. Taxonomy (GTDB): domain Bacteria; phylum Chloroflexota; class UBA11872; order UBA11872; family UBA11872; genus UBA11872. The sequence continues at coordinate 9,217 of WTFW01000083.1, forward strand.
CGCGAGTCGTCGAAACATCTCCAATCCCGGCTCCGGCGCGTCGAATTCGATCCGGCGCGCCAGGTTCACCTGGTAACAGTCGCCAGCGGCGATGTAGTCCTTGACCGCCGATACCCAGTGTCCGAACCGGTAGCTATTCGCGTTCGTATGAGCGGTTCGTGGCGCGGCTGGCATGGGCGGGGTCTCGCGCACGCGCAGGCGTGACTGCACCTGGGCGGAGATGTCGTCGGGGTCGCGACCACCATGCGACGTGGCGATAATCCAGCCGTCACCGCTATGCGCGTCGCGCGCCAGCACCCAGTCGTACACGCCAAACCGCATCAGGTCAGTGGGCGCAGGTCCCGGACAGCGGCCAGGCAGGACTTCAAGCTCGTAAGCGGCGTCGTAGGCGATGTAGCCAATGGCCCCGCCAGGGAATGGAGGAAGCGGGCCGTCGCCGCTTGGCGCAACGCAAGGAACGACCCTGTCGAGGGCCGAGAAGCCGTTGCCCGGCAGCGGGCCCCAGACCTCGGAGACCACGCCATGGGATGTCCACCGCACCGTGTCGACTGGGTCGGCCGCCAAATAGGACCAGCGGCCCTCGCCGCCGAGGTCCGAGCCTCCCTCCAGCACAGCCAGCCCGGGCAGGTCGCGGTACCCGTCGGCCACCAGGCGCAGAGGGGGCAGCCCGCCAATCCGCCGCACGCGGCGTGACTGTCCGTTCGCGTGGATCCGGGGCACGATGTCGGTGGCGCGGGCAGCGGGCAGGGAGACTGGTGGCATGAACGGACGCCGTGAGACCCGGCGCGGAATGGGGCCGCTCATCCTAGCGCCGCCCCGCCGGATGCCGTCGACTCCCCCAATGTTTCACGTGAAACATTCGGCCGGACCAACCCGATGAGCCTGCCGACCGGCAAGCTGCCGTTGCCGCTGTTGCGTGAGGCGCTGGGCCGAGTCCCGCGCCGCGACCCGGCGGTGTTCGTGGGAGCGGAACCCGGCGAGGACGCCGCGGTGATTGACGTTGGCGGCCCCGAACTCCTGGTCGCCGCCGCCGACCCCGTCACCTTCGCGGCAGCCGATATTGGAACCTATCTGTTGGCGGTTAACGGCAACGACCTGGCCGTGACCGGCGCCGAGCCTCGCTGGCTGCTGGCCACCGTGCTGGCGCCGGCTGGGACCACCGCGCATGAAATCCAGGCGCTCCTGGACGACGTGACCACAGCCTGCGCCGCCGCCGAGGTGGCGTTGGTGGGCGGGCACACGGAGATCACCGACAGCGTCGCTTCCCCGGTCGTTGCCGGGGCGCTGCTGGGCACCGTGGCGCCCGAGGCGCTGGTACGCACCTCCGGCGCACGCCCGGGCGACGCGCTGCTGTTGGCGGGCGAGCTGGCCGTCGAGGGCACCGCTATTCTGGCCGGGGACCATGCCGGCACCCTGCGACGAGCTGGCGTCGCCGAATCGGACATTGACGCGGGGATCAGCAGGCTTCACTCGCCCGGCATTTCAGTTCGACCCGCCGCCGCGGCGCTGCGGGCAGCCGCTGATGTCCATGCCATGCACGACCCCACCGAGGGCGGCCTGGCCGCCGCGCTTCACGAATTGGCCGAGGCCGCCGAGGTCGGTGTAGCGGTGGATCGTGATGCGGTGCCGGTGCTCCCGGAGTGCCGCCGCATCTGCCGCGCACTGGAGTTAGACCCGTATGCGCTCCTGGCCTCCGGGGCCCTGCTGGCCAGCCTGCCGGCCGCGCAGGCGCCCGCGGCCGTGGCGGCTCTTCGAGAGGCGGGCCTGGCCGCCGCCATCATCGGAGCAGTCACCGCGGCGTGCGGTGGCCGGCGTTGGACGGTCGCAGGGAATAACGTACCCATTCCCATGGTCGAGCGCGACGAACTGGCCAACTTCCTGGAATCGCGCTGACTCGTACTCGCGAACCCCTGTAGTCTTCGAGCGCGTCGACGCAGGAGTCGGAGCCCTGGTCAGTTTGCTGTGACGCATGTGGGCGGGCACGGTGTCTTGGAAGAACGTTCACCGGACGGTTGCGGCATTTCCAGCGGAAGCCCCTCGGGCAGGCGTACGATGTCCCGATCTTCAAGCAGGCGTAGGTGGTCCCACACGAAGCCATGTGCTTCGAAGATTTCGAGACTGGGTATCCAGCGACGTTCGCCGCCCGCAATCAGGTAGACGCGGTCGTCGCTGCCCTTGATCAAGTCGCCGTCTCGTACGGCGACGGGGAGGAACACCTGATAGAAGGCACCCTCCTGGACGACGGCAAAGTCCCGCTCGTACTCTGGCGTAGTTCTCTGTAAGTACAGACCCCGTCCACTCTGCAAAATGCCCTCGGCCTGATCAATTCCCATTGTTTCATACGCGGTAAGCCGAACCTCAAGGTTCTTGTCGGCCCCAATACCGTCAACAAAAAGCGCGTACCGGTGATGCCACGATGATGTCCAGTTCGTCATGTACACGCTATCAGGAACCATGTGTTCAAGCTGCAATCTCGCATGGGTGTGGTGAGACTTCGAGTGCTTCCAAAGATCGTTGATATTCTCTCCTGGATCGCCTGTCATCTGGACCTGCACGCGCAGCCCGGCGGCAACCAGCATGAAGACCGACAGCGCATACATGGCTGGTCGAATGTGTCGGTTGAGATCCAATCGAGCAAAGGCCTCTCGCGCAACCACCAGTACAAGAGCTAAACCTCCTGCCAACCATATGCCGAGAATCACGTAGATAACCGAATAGTAACGGGCATAGTTCACTATCTGATAACTACCAACGAGCCGGAATGTGAACCATGATGTCACTGCGACCGTCCCTAGCGTCCATACGGCAAGACGCCAGTCACGCGCCGTAACTAAGAATGCGCCTGCAATTAGTAAAGCTATCCAAATCCATCCATACTCACGTTGTAAGTCCGTGTTGAGCTCGTGCCAGCCGGCCGGCAGGGTGCCGGCATTCTCGAGAATGCTGTCGATTAGGCTCACGCCTCCGGGGGCGGCCGTGCGCGCGCCGACCTGCTCCCAGATCTCCGGGAAGCTCAGCAGCGTCGGGGCCTCTGGCCGGTTGAGCACTACCGGAGTCCAGAGCGCGCGCAGCAGATATGCCCACGGTGTCAGGCCCAGAACGAAAGCGCCGACGGACATGGCCGCCTCGTGCAGACGCGGCCGTCGCAGCGGCAACCGGAACAGGACATACGCTGCCGTGAATGGAAGCATGAAGAGGCTCAGGCCGTGATTGGTAAGCGAGAGGCCGGTGACAAAGGCCACGGCTGCGGTTCTGGCCGCTGTCGGTTGCCGCTGGAATGCTCTCAGCGCGACCACCACGCTAAGCACCAGGACGGTCTGCAGGCTGAACGGCCACGCTTCCACGGCGAGCGCCCAGATTCGGAACCCCGTCGCGAACACGACGGCGGCTGTAATCGCGGCCACCCAGGACTGGGTGACATCCCGCGCCACGATGAAGAGCAATACGGTCGCCAGCGCCGCCAGTGTCGCGTTGACAATGCTCGCCGCGTGCGCCGGCTCCAGGAACCCCAGGGCGTGGGAGCCCGCGAAAAGCAGGATCATGAGCAGCGGGTACGTGGGCGGATGCGGGATGCCGCCCAGATACCCAAGTGTCTGGAACTCGCCGCGGTCGCCACCGTTCACGTAGGGCACCGCGCTTAGCCAGTAGAAGGGCAAGGCCAGCCCGGCGAGTGCCGCGACTGGCGCCCAAAACTGGACCCCGGGTCGGGCTGCAACGGAGGCATACGTCAGCCGGAGCCTGTCTAGAGTTTCCAACGCGCGAATCGTGTTGTCTCCGGCTGCGGGCCTGGGTGAAGTGGGCGTCCGTCCGCGGGCGGAACCCTCAGCGGCCTCTTGGCTGCGGCCTCGCAGTGTAGCTACGCCCGACATTGCCGAACCACTTCTGGTCGCGGGTCGCCCCGGTTGCTGTGCCGGTGCGCAACCAGCGCAGATGGTCCGGCAGCCGCTCCAAGTGCAGCGCCGGTACTATTCACCGGAAAGGCTCTTCACAGGCGCGTCTCGCCTACGTAAATGATCGATCTACGCAGCGATACCCTGACCATCCCCACGCCTGCCATGCGCCGGGCCATGGCGGAGGCCGAGGTCGGCGACGACGTCTTTGGTGAGGACCCGACGGTGCGCTCGCTGGAACAGCGCTGCGCCGAGATGTTCGGCATGGAAGCCGGGCTGCTCGTCGCCAGCGGTACCCAGGGGAATCTCTGTTCGCTGCTAACCCATTGCCGTCCGAGGCAAGAAGTCATTGCCGAACGCGGCTGTCACGTCGTGACCTGGGAGGTTGGCGGCTGGGCATCGCTGGTCGGGGTCACCATGGCCGCCGTGGATGCGCCCAATGGCATCCTGACGCGCGATCTGATTCGCGGCGCCGTCAAAGCGCCGAATGTCCACCTGGTGGACTCGCGCCTGGTCTGGATTGAGAACACGCACAACACGGCGGGCGGCACCTGCACGCCGCCGGACCGCATGGCCGAACTGGTGCAGACCGCCCACGATCTGAGCCTGCGGGTGCACGTGGACGGCGCCCGCATTTTCAACGCCGCCGCCGCGCTGGAGTGTCCCGTCGCCGACTTGGTGCAGGGGGCCGACAGCGTGCAGTTCTGCCTGTCCAAGGGTTTGGGCGCGCCGGTTGGATCCCTGTTGCTGGGATCGCATAACTACATTCACGAAGCGCGGCGCGTTCGAAAAATGGTCGGGGGCGGAATGCGCCAGGCTGGCGTCCTCGCCGCGGCCGGCCATGTGGCGTTGGACGAAATCCCCCAGCGCCTTCCGCAGGACCACGCCAACGCGCGCCTGCTGGCCGAGCTTCTGAGCGACACCCCCGGCCTGACCGTTGACCCGGACGCGGTGGCCACCAACCTGGTGTTCTTCGACATCGGGCCGGAACTGGGCCTGCCGACGGAGTTTGAGGCCCGGCTGGACGCGGCAGGCGTGCGCGTCGTCGGCTTCAACGAGACCGGCCGCTGCCGCGCCGTGACCTACCACCAGGTCTCCACAGACGACATCCAGCGGGCGGCCGAGATCATCCACGACTGCGCCGTCGACGTCGGCGGCTGACATGCGCATCCTGGTCACCGGCGCGACCGGGAACCTGGGTCCGTTCGTCATCCAGGCGCTGCGCCACGACGGCCACGACGTGCGGGCCCTGGTTCGCGAAGCCAGCGACCGCGCGTGGCTCAATGCCAACCGCGTTGAATCGATCGAAGGCGACATCCTTCAGCCGGACTCGCTGGGCGCGGCAGTGGACGGCATGGCCGCCGTTATCCACCTGGCCGGCCTGCACGACTCCTGGGCTCCTCGCGCCCAGGAATTCTTTGACCTCAACGTGGACGGCGCCTGCAACGTGCGCGACGCCGCCCGTGCGGCCGGCGTCCACCGCCTGGTCTTTGTGAGTAGCGGCTCGACCATCGGCGAAGAGGAAGACGAGGTGGGCACGGAGGACACCGAACGCCGCGACTACGCGCTCAGCGACTACGAACGATCCAAGGTCGAGGCCGAAGCCGCTCTGCTGGAGGATGGTTCGCCGCTCGACGTCGTGATCGTGAATCCTGCCACCGTCTACGGGCCGGGGGACGCCTCGGGCACCGGCCAGGCGTTGATCGGCGCGCTCAGCGGCCGCCTCGGCGTGTCGGTGGACGTGCCGGTGGCCTGGGTGTACGTCAAGGACGTGGCGCGCGGGATCGCGTCGGCGCTGGTGCGCGGGCGGCCAGGCGAACGCTACATCCTGGCCAGCCACAACCTGTCACGCCTCGCCTTTCTGCAGCGCGCGGTCGACCTGGCCGACCTTGAGTACCAGATCAAGCCGGCCTCGCCGCTGGCGTGGCAGGCGTTCGGCTTGATCTACAGCCTGCCGGCCTGGATCAAGCGCCAGCGCCCGGTGATCTCGCGGGCCGCGGTGCGGATTGCGCTGCACGGCAGCCAGCTTGACGGGTCCAAAGCCGAGCGCGACCTTGGCTTGAAGTACACGCCGCTGGATGATGGCCTGAACGCAACGCTGGACTGGCTGCACGAGGCCGAGCTCGTGGACCTCCCCGAAGAAGATGACGATGAACCAGACGACGAACCTGCCCAGCGACCCTGACGTCGAGGCCGACACCCGCGATTACTACCGCGCGCGCGCGCCGGAGTTCGAGCAGTGGATCCTGCGCGAAGGCCGCTACGCGCACGGCGCCGAGGCTGACGCCGCCTGGCATGACGAGATGGCTGAATTGCAGCGATTCGTGGGGTCACTAACCGACGGGTCCGTCTTCGAAGTCGCTGCGGGCACCGGCTGGTGGACGCGGCTGCTGGCCCAGCGCAACCGCGTGGTGGCCTCGGACTACGCGCCCGAAATGCTTGAGGAGGCCCGCCGGCGAGATGGGGCGGACGTCCCGCTCGGACGCTGCCGGGCCGATGCGTACCGGCTGCCGGCCGCCGACGGCGCCTGGGACGCCTGCATGTTCGGGTTCTGGCTGAGCCACGTGCCGGTCCCGCGCTCGGCCGAATTCATCCGCGAGGCGGCGCGCATCGTGCGACCGGGTGGATGGATCGTGCTGGTGGACTCGCGGCAGGCGGAACACTCGGGGGCGTCGGACCAGTACGTCAAGGGCGAACGCGTGCAGCGGCAGCACCGGCGGCTGAACGACGGCCGCGAATTCACGATCTGGAAAATCTACTGGTCGCCGGATGAGCTTCGATCGCTGCTTGGCCTCGTCTGCTCTGAAGTCGAGGTCATCGAGACCGACCACTTCTTCATCGGCGCCCGCGGCCGCGTTGCGAGTCCGGCCTGACGGGCAGAGCCTTCAAGGCAGAGCCGGGAACCTTCAAGTTGAGGTCGTGCCTGTCGAGCCGAGGTGGCCTTCAAGCCGGCTCACACGCTCTTCGATCGGGCCATGGCCCGTCCTTGCCACGATTCCGACTCGTGCGCGCCTGCACCTGATCCGAGGGCAGGCGATTGTTTCACGTGAAACATTGGGCTCTGACCGCCCGCAGAGGTACCTATCCCTGATGCGAGTCTACGCGCCCGCCAGCTGCTCGATTTCGTCCAGCAGGGCGAAGTCCTTTTCGGTCACGCCGCCTTCGCTGTGGGTCGAGAGGGTGAAGGTGATGCGCCGGTAGTTGATGAACATGTCGGGGTGGTGGTCGGCGGCCTCGGCCGCAGGGGCCACGGCGTTGACCAGGTTGACCACGGCCATGAAATCGTCCATCTCGAACTGCTTGACCAGGGCGCCGCCCTCGTTGGTCCAGCCGGATCGCTCGGCCAGTCGAGCCTGGATGTCCTCGTCCGCTAGGAGTGCCATCAAAGTCTGCCTCTCGAATGCCGGCGTGCCGGCCTGTAAGCGAATGGTCGTCCCTATAATCTGCGCTTCGTAGGCGCAACTTTCCACTCCCGGGCCCCGCCAGCCAATCACCACCGAGACGGACCTCCATGCGTGCACTGATCACGGGCGCTGCCGGCATGTACGGGTACAACTTGACCCGGCGGCTGCTGGAAGACGACCCTGGCGCCTCGGTCGTGGCCGTGGACGACTTCTCACGCCACTTCCCGGGCGGGGAGCCGCTGACTCCCGAATTGGAAGCCGGAAGGCCCATCGAGATCGTGCGACGCGACTACGCCGACCTCACGACGGCCGAACTGAACCGGTGGGCGCCGGACGTGATCGTGCACTTTGCCGCGCGCATCTCCGTGCCGGAGTCAATGGAACGCCCGCACGCGTATTTCGCGAACAACGAGGCCGGCACATTTCGGTTCGCCCACGCCATCGCCGACATGACGCGCCCGCCGCTGCTGATCTACGCCTCGTCGCCCGAGGTGTACGGTCCGCCGGTCCGGGTACCCATGGATGAGGACCACCCGCTGCGTCCGGTCACCGTCTACGCGGTCAGCAAGGCCGCCTGTGAGCTGCACTGCCTGGCCTTGCACCGCTGGTGGGGCCACCCGGTCGTGGTGATCCGCAACTTCAATACATTCGGCCCGCACCAGAACATCGTGGGCTATCCGGCGGTTACGGTGGCCTTCGCGCGGCGCGCGCTGCGGGGCGAGCCGCTGCCGCTGGAGAACGGCGGCCGCCAGACGCGGGACTTTATGTTCATCGACGACGCGGTGGACGCTTACGCCCGCGTGATTGCGCGGGGTGCGGCGCTGGCCGGCTCCGTGTTCAACATCGGCACCGGGAGCGAGACGTCAATCCACGACGTGGCGCGAACCGTGCTGGCCGTCACCGGGTCCGACAGCGAGGTCGTGAACACGCCGGGTCGTCGCACTGACCTGCCCGCCCTGCGTGCCGATGCCACGCGCATTCGCGAGGCGACCGGTTGGAAGCCGGCGACGCCGTTCGAGGAGGGTATGCGGCGCACGGTGGACTGGTTGCGCGCAGTGGACGCATGAGCGCGCTTGTCACCGGCGGCGCCGGGTTCATCGGTCGTCACGTCGTTGGGGAACTCCTGGATCGTGGCGTGGCGGTGCGCGCGCTGGACGATCTCTCGCGCGCCCGGCCCGGATCGCTGGAAGCGTTCGCCGGGCGGCCCGGCTACCTGGGGCTGACGCAGGGCGACGTGACCGAACCGGCGGCGCTGCGGAATGGACTCATGGGCGTCGACACGATCTTCCACCTGGCGGCTTCGGTGGACGTTGGCGCCAGCGTGCACGGCCCGGTGCAGGCGATTCGCGCCAACGTGCTCGGCACGCTCAACGTGCTGGACGCGGCGCGGGCGGCCAACCTGCGCCTGGTCCTGGTCAGCACCTGCCACGTCTACGCATCGGCCGACGGTCCGCTTGACGAACGGGCCGTCACCGCCCCAGCCTCGCCGTACGCGGCATCCAAGCTGGCGGGCGATGACCTGGCCGCCGGTTATCGTCGGGCCTTCGGCCTGCGCCTCAGCATCGTCCGGCCCTTCAATGTCTACGGCCCATGGCAGCGCGGCGACCTGGAAGGCGGCGTGGTCGCGCGCTTTCTGCAGGCGTCGCTGGCCGGGCGGACGCTGGAGGTGCACGGCGATGGGGCACAGACGCGCGACTTCCTCTTCGTGGAAGACGCCGCCTCGGGCATTGTGGACGCGGCGGCGGAGACGGCCGTTGGGCGCACGCTTAACCTGGCGACCGGGCGCGAAACCAGTGTTCGCGAGCTGGCGGAACTGATTGATGACGGCGCCGGTCGCGTCCGCCGGGTGCCGCACCCGCACCCCGCGGCGGAAGTGGACCGCTATGTGGGCGACGCCGCATGCGCCCGCAACCTGCTGGGCTGGCAGCCGCAAGTCACGCTGCCCGACGGCTTGGCGCGCACTCGCGCGTGGTTTGCCGAACTGGCGGCACGCTGACCGCGTATGCCGCCGCGCTGCGCCGCCACGTAACAGACGCGCCGATCCCCGCGTTCATAGAGCGCCAGGACCACCGTCGCCGTGCTATTGGACGCTGAGCCAAGCGAAGAGCAACTGAATGAGGTCATCCGCCGCGCCGCGACGCTGGACCGCGAGGCCTACGGGGAACTCTATCGACTCTATGTCGACCGGATTCACCGCTACATCGCGTACCAGGTGAGCGACCGGGTGCTGGCCGAAGACCTGGCCAACCAGGTCTTCCTCCGCGCCATGCAGGCGATCGGGCGCTACGAGCACCGGTCGATCCCTGAGTTCAACGGCTGGATTTACCGGATTGCCAAGAACGTGGTGGTGGACAACTGGCGGGCCACGCGCAGCACCGTGCCGCTGGATGAAGCGCTGGTCGCCGAGCGCGGCGAAACGCTGGACGCGCACTTCGAGTCACTGGCCCGCCGCGAGGAGCTTCGCGAAGCCATGCAGTCGCTGACCGAAGACCAGCGCCAGGTTCTCAGCTACCGGTTCGCCCTGGATATGAGCCATCGAGAGATCGCCCAGATCATGAACCGTAACGAACCGGCCATACGCGCGTTGCAATTCAGGGCGGTTGCCGCCCTCCGCAAAGTCATGGCCGAGGACGCCAGGTGAGCACGGACATCGAGACGGCATTCCATGCGTCGCTCGACCGCCTGCTGCGCGGCGAGGCGACCCTCGATGTGTGCGTGGCGGCATACCCCGAACACGAAGAGCGGCTGCGCGACATGCTGGTCGTGGCGCTCGATCTGCAGGCTCTCGCCCCGTTGCCGCTGGACCGGCAGGCTGTAGAGCGCGGGGCGCGCCTGATCGACGACGAGCTGCAGCGCCTGCGCGCGCGGCTGGACCGGCAGCCCGAGCCCGCCAGTGCCTGGGAGCGCCTGACCTGGTGGTTCCCGCGCTTCATGCCGGTTCGCATGGCGGGTCTGGCAGCAGCGTTTGCCATTGCGCTGATGGCCTACGGCGGTGTGACCCTGGCTGCCGTGAACAGTGGGCCCGATAGCGCCCTCTACGGCTACAGGCTCACGCTGGAAGAACTGCGGATCGGGTTTGCTCCTGATGAGGAGAAGGCGTACCTCTACCTGGATACCGCCGAACAGCGCTTGCGCGAGATCGAGTCGGCGGCAGGCGTCGGGGACACCGTTGCCGTGGCCCGCGCCAGCACCGCTTACCGGGAGGTCGTGCGCAAGGGCGTGGACGTACTCGGCGCCGTGGCCCGCGACACGCAGCCGGGCGCCGAGCGCACCGAGGACGTGGCCGCCGACTACCGCCGCCGATTGGCCGAGCACGACACGCGCTTCGATTCCCTCACGACCCAGACCGCCGAGGCGCAGCGCGCCCCCATAGCGCGGGCCCGTTCGCAGGTGCAGGCCGGCCTGCAGGACGTGCACAGCGGCCCCATCCTGGCGGTCGCGCCAACCGCCACGCCCGATCCGATCCCGGTGCCCGCCGCGGCCACGCCCGCGCCGGGTTCCAGCCCCAGCCCCACGCCCACCACCTCTCCCGCGCCGACCGCTTCGCCAACACCCACGGCGCCTGCCGCCGCCCCGACCGCGGCGCCAACGCCGCACGCCACGCCTGAACCAACCCCGACGGCGCCACCCGTCCCGGCAATCGACGTCACCGGCACCGCTGTGGTGGTCAGTGGCGAGTTGCTCGCCGTGACAGACGAGTCGATTGTCGTGGCCGGCATCGCTATTGCCCGCGGTGAAGCGGCGGGGGTGGACGCCGTCCCCCTCACGGCGCGCGTGCGGGCCGAGGCCCTGGTCGACGCCGACGGCAGCTTGAAGCTGGTTGGACTGTCGGTGATCGAGCCGGCCGCCGCTGCCTCCGACACCGCAGCGGACAGCCAGCCCACCGCGGCGCCCGAGCCCTCGCCCAGCCCTGAACCCGCGCCGCCGCCGGAGGCGACGGCAACCGCAACTCCGGCCGGCGGAGAGCCGACCGCAACCCCCGAGGCATCGCCTACTCCCGAGCCCACGGCGAGCGAAAGCACGCCGGCCCCAGACGCCTCGCCAACGCCGACCGCGGCCGAAGGCGAGCCCACTGCGACCCCCGAGGCCACGCCTACCGCGGAGCCGACGGCAACCGAAGCGCCGGAGACGCCAGCTGACGCCTCACCGACGCCAACCGTCGCGGACGGGACGCCGACTCCGACGCCCGAGGCGACACCGAGCCCGGAGGCGACGCCGGCGGACTCCACATCGCCGCCCGAGGATGAATCTCAGCCAACGCCGGAGACTTCGGCGACGCCTACCCCCGAGGCGACGCCCACTCCCGAGGCAACGCCCACCCCCGAGGCGACGCCGACCCCGGAGGCGACGCCCGGCGACGCCACGCCGACTCCAACGCCGGCCGAGAGAGCGCCGACCGCGACGCCTGAAGCGACGCCAAGCCCTGAGCCAACTCCCGTTGAGACCGCGCCGCCAGCGGACCCCACGCCGCCGCCGGAAGTCTCACCGACCCCAACCCCGGCAATCACCGAGACACCGACGCCTACGGCTGACCCCGAGCCGCCGAGTGTCCCGGCGCCTCCTACCCTGCAAGGAATCCTGGTGTCCATCGACTCCTTCAGCGTGCGCGCCGGCGGTATCGTGTTCAGCCGGCCGTTGGACACCCCGCTGGTGCTGCGCGGGCCGATGGCGCCGGGCGAGGTCGTGGTGGTGACGTTCGAGGCGCTCCGCGCGGCCTCGTCCTACGTGCTGGTGGCGCGCGAGGTCGCGCCCGTCCATCCGCCCGACGGCCCGGTGGCGACGCGCTGGCAGGGCTTTGTGGACGAACGGGCGGAGGACGCGCTTAGGCTCAACGGCGTTCGTGTCCTGGTACCGCCCGAGGCTCGCGAGGACGACGTGTGGGCCAGTCTGGAAGCAGGCGCCCTGGTTGAGATCGAACTCAGCGGTGCCGCGGCCGGCGAGCCGGTAGCCGCCGCTCTGCGTGTGTTGGGGTCGAGCGCCGCGCAGTCGTTCAGCAACCTGGCGCGGCCGCCGGCGGGCTGACGCCGGTTAGGCCAGCACGATCAGGTGCGGCGGCGCCCACATGCGCCAGCCGGCGCGCGTTGAATCGAGTCCAAACAACTGGCGCGGAGTCAGCACCGGCGAGTCCGAGAAGCGCGGGGCGTACTTGTTGTGCTGGAAGATCTTGATGCCCCGCCACTGCAGGTGCGGATAGGCATCGGGATTGGTGATGGCGTTGTACTTGTGAATCTTGGCGTCGGGACTGCCGAAGCCGTCGGCATCCAGCACCAGGTCGACTTCCGGGAAGACTTGCAGGTTCCGCTTGCCATAGACCATCGACCACGAGTCCGACAGTTCATCCACGAACTGGTGGATGATCATCATCTTCTTGTGCGACAGGTTTTCGCTGCGCACGTAGTCGGCCAGGATGCGCTGCGCCTCGTTGATGGCATTGGCCGACAGCCATCCGATGGGATGCCCGGGCATGTTCTGGCCCGGCTTTGTGGCGAACTCCGGATCGAGCGCAATGTGCACGTTGGGGTAGGCCATGTAGCCCATGTCGATCATGCGGCGCACGAAGAATGACGGCGAGAGCCGCCCCATCTGTGCGTCCAGTACGACGGACATCCCGCGCTCCGCCGCCGGCAGAATGTACTCATGTATCAGGTCAACGCCAGATCCATCCAGGAAGATCAGGCACGAGTCGTCCTCGCCCTGGCAGGGGCGCGCGAGGGCGTAGATCAGATGCGGCGCGACGGTAACGGGAGCCTGGGCCAGTTCCTCGGTGGCCTGAACCCAGGGCGCGATGCTGCGCTCGAGTTCATCGAATGAATTCAGGTCACCGAGCAGCCCCAGGATGGGAGCTACGCCGAAGCTGCGGCCGTAGACCGTGATCACCGGGGACGATTGGACGATTGACCGCGGAGGTTGCCCGTCCGTGTACGGCGTGACGGGAAGGTCCAACTCGTCCAGGGTCGGCGCCGTTGGGACGGGGAAGGGCGGCTGCGCGTCGGCGATGTTTGGCTGCCCGGGCGGGACCTGGGTCGGCGGTGGAGCCGGTCCGGCGGCGCGCACAGCGGTGGCCAGCCCCCCTAGTGCTGTGCCTGCCGTGCCTCCCGCCAGCAGCCTCAGGCTGTGCCCGAGGAAACTTCGACGTCCACGCATGGCTCAGGATTAACATAATACAGCAGGCTTTACTCAAGTCAATAGGATTAATTCTTGTAATTGCGGGACGACGCGAAGCTCAGACCGCGCCTCCGTGGCCAGTGTGTTGGCTTGCCGCCGTCAGTCGTAGCTGGTGCTGGTCTCGCGTCGATCGGCGTGGCGTTCCAGGGCCAGCTCGATCAGCCGGTCCAGCAGCTCGCGTGAACTGACGCCGCTGGCCCGCCACAGCTTCGGGAACTGGCTGATCTCGGTGAACCCGGGGATCGTGTTGATCTCGAGCAGCACAACGTCATACGTCTCGCCGTTGACCAGGAAGTCCACCCGCGCGAAGCCCGCGCAGTCGATCGCTCGGAACGCCTCAACCGCCATCCGCCGGATGCGCGCGGCCAGTTCGTTCGGAATGTCAGCCGGAATGCACTCCTGTGAAGTGTCGTCCAGGTACTTGGCGTCGTAGTCGTAGAATTCGTTGCCGGGGATGATCTCGCCGCAGACGGAGGCTTCAGGCTCGTCGTTGCCCAGCACGCTGACCTCAATCTCGCGGGCGTTGGGAATGCCGGCCTCCACGATCAGCCGCCGGTCGTACCTGGCCGCCAGGTCCATGGCCGGGACCAGCTCGTCCGCGTTATGCGCCTTGCTGATACCGACGCTGCTGCCCAGGTTGCAGGGCTTGGTGAAGACCGGATAGCCCAGCTCCGACTCGATCTCGGCTTGAATCGCTGCCGGGTCGGTCCGCCAGGCGCGACGCGTGAAGACGCGCGACGGTGCCACCGGAATCCCGTGCGCGTGCAGCACGCGCTTCTGGATCGCTTTGTCCATACCGACCGCGGACCCGGTGACGCCGCTGCCCACGTAGGCTACGTCGGCCAGGTCCAGCAGTCCCTGGATCGTCCCGTCCTCGCCGTAGGTGCCGTGCAGCACCGGAAACACCACGTCCAGCGGCGCGTCCAGGGTTCCGGCGGGACGTTCCGGCATGCGCGTGGGCAGGCTCACCGGCGCCTGCGCGGGCCGGGTCTCGGGCTCCACCGCCCCTTCCAGCAGCGGCATGGGGTCGTCGTCCAGCAGCCATTCGCCGGTCTTGGTTATGCCGATCGGCCGGACCTCGTACTTCTCGGGATCCAGCGACTCCAGCACGAACTTTGCCGAACGCAGGGACACCTCGTGCTCGCCCGAGCGGCCGCCAAAGAGGACGCCGACACGCAGTTTTCGTTTGGCCATCAGGTCTTCAGTCCCAGGCTGGTGCTCGTAAACAGCGCCTCGAACCGGAAGCCCGCCTCAGCCATGGCTGCCGCCGCGCCTTCCTCGCGATCGACCACCACCAGGACCAGCAGCACGTTGGCGCCGCTCTCACGCAGGGCAATTGCCGATTCGATGGCCTGGCCGCCGGTGGTGACCACGTCCTCGATCAACACCACGTTCTCGCCTGGGTGCAGGATTCCTTCGAACCGGCGCTCGGTGCCGTAGGACTTGGATTCGCCGCGCACCAGCACGCTGGGGTGGCCGGTGGTCAGCGAGACCGCCGTGGCCAGCGGCACCGCACCCAGTTCCGGCCCGGCCACTCGCTGGGTGTCGGCGGGCAGGCGGGCCGCCAGGGCATGGCCGATATCGCGCAGCAGCGACGGCTCGGTGGTGAAGCGGTACTTGTCCAGGTAGTAGCGGCTGCGCCGGCCGGAACGCAGGAGGAAATCGCCTTCCAGGTACGCCGCCTCAACAATGCGGGAAGCCAGCGAGGCCATGTCAATGCTGGCTGAGGTTGCGGCGCCCACGCACTCAGCGTAGCAGCCGGCGCGGTCGTGGCTTGCGGCGGCCGCCCAAACCCGTTCACCATGGCGCGGCAACGGCGGGCCGGTTGGTGGCGGATGTCACAGGCGCTGATCTTCGGAATCACGGGCTATGCCGGCAGCGCGCTGGCCCGGTGCCTTGTCGGATGTGGCTGGAGCGTGCGTGGAATCGGCCGCAGCGAGTCGGCCGCGAGCGACCTGGAACACCTGGGCGTCGAGGTCGAGATCGCCGACGTTGGCGAACCGGAAGAGCTCACCGACCTCGGCCGACCCGGCGACCACGTGTTCTACCTGGTGGGCAGCATCAGCGGCCATCCCGACTGGACGGAACGCGTAGGGTTGGACGGCGTCATCAATGCCGAAGCCGCGCTGGCCGCTGCCGGCATTGCCTCGTTCGTGCTGGTTCAGACCATGGCGGCCTACGGGGAAGGCTCGGACGAGACGATCACCGAAGCGACGCCCCCGCAGCCGAATTCGCAGCTTGGGCGGATAAGCCTGTTCGCCGAGCAACACCTGCGCGAGGCCCTGAACAAACGGGGCTTCCCCGCGCGTTTCGTGCGCGCCGGCACCATCTACGGGCCCGGCAGGCGCACGGTCGAGGCGCTGCGCAACAAGCGCCTGCGCATGCTGGGCGGAGGAGAGAATCTCTCCAGCCGCATCCACGTGGACGACCTGGCGACGGTGCTGGCGGCGGTCGCCGAACGCGGCCGCTCGGGCGAGGTCTACCTGGCCGTGGACGACCGGCCGGTGAGCATGGCGGCCTACTTCGACCACCTGGCCGAACGCGCCGACGTGCCCGCGCCCGGATCCACGCCAAAGTGGCTGGCCAGGGCCATGATCGCGGGGTTCGGGCTAACCTCAAAGCTCACGAAGGGCCACGCCCCCCTGGGCCACAACCTCTACGCGCTGGTGACCGGCAACTACGAGTGCTCCAATGCCAGGATTCGAAACGAGCTCGGCGTCGAGCTGGCCTACCCGACCTACGTGGAGGGCGTGGAAAGTCTGCTGGCGGACGAGGGCACGGATGACTAGCCGCCGCCGCCGGAACCGGCCGTGACCTTCGAGATCGGCTTCGTGCTGGCGGTCACGCTGGTGGCCCTGCTCCTATTGGCGCTTGGGCGCTTCTCGCCCGACCTCGTGGCCTTCGGTGTCCT
The DNA here is from genome assembly GCA_011523785.1 of Chloroflexota bacterium. Taxonomy (GTDB): domain Bacteria; phylum Chloroflexota; class UBA11872; order UBA11872; family UBA11872; genus UBA11872. Next base: position 25,587 of record WTFW01000083.1, read on the forward strand.
GCTCGTCCTGTTCTTCGCCCGCGTCATCACCGTCGAGCAGGCCCTCAGCGGCTTCTCCAACCAGGCCGTGATTGCCGTCGGCGCCATTCTGGTCATCAGCGCCGGCCTCACCTCCACCGGCGTGGCCGCCCACCTCGGCGCCTGGATTCGCCGCGCGGCCGGCAACAGCGAAGTCCGGCTGCTCGTCCTGACGATGGTTTGCGTCGCGGTTCTTTCGGCCTTCATGAATTCCGTCGGCGCGTGCGCCGTCTTGCTGCCGGCCGTTGTCGCCGCCGCCCGCGAGATGAACACCCCCGTGTCGCGCGTGCTGATGCCCCTGGCCTTCGGATCCCTGCTCGGCGCCATGCTTACCCTTGTCGGCACCCCCTCCAACATCCTCGCCAGCGGCGTATTGGAACGGGCCGGCTACGAGCCGCTCGGCCTGTTCGAATTCACCCCATTCGGCGCTGTGGCCCTGCTGCTCGGCATTGGCCTCATCCTGACCTCCCGCCGCCGCCTGCTCCCCGTGCGCAGCGGCGGCGCCCAGACAGCGCCGCCCGGCGTTGAGCACCAGGCCTACCGGCTGGACGAGCGCCTCTTCGAGGCCGCCGTACCGGCCAATAGCCAACTGGTCGGCCAGAGCCTGCTGGCCGCCGGGATTGGCGAGGCCTTTGGCATTGCCGTCCTGGCCATCGAGCGGGACGGCCGCCTCACGGCCGCACCAAGGCCCTCCGAGGTGCTGCTGGCCGGCGACTACCTGCTGCTGGGCGCCCGCGAGGCTGACATCGACCGTCTCCGCCAGGTGCACGGCCTGCAGGTCCAGGACCGCGTGCGCCTCGGTGCCGACGCACTACGCGCGGGCTCACTCAGCATGACCGAACTCGTCCTCCGCCCGCGCTCGGGACTGGTCGGGCAGACCCTTGAGGACATCGACTTCCGCGACCGGTTTGGATCCACGGTCCTCGGCATCTGGCGCGACGGCGCCCCGCGCCGCACCCGTCTGGCCAAACTGGCCCTGGAAGGCGGCGACGCCCTCCTGGTCCACGGACCTCCCGTGGCCCTGCGGCAGCTGCGCGACTCGCCTGACTTCGTCGTCCTTACCGAGGATGCCGAGACCCCGCCGCGCGCCCGCCGCGCACCGTTGGCGGTCGCCATTCTCCTGCTCTTCGTTCTGGGCCTGGTGCTGAACGTAGCGCCGGTGGCGATCATGGGCGTTGCCGCCGCGGCCGTGATGGTGCTGACCGGCTGCGTGACCATGGACGACGCGCGCAGCGCCGTCGAGTGGCGCGCCATCCTGCTGATCGCCGCCATGCTGCCCCTGGCGGAGGCCATGCAGACCACCGGCGCCGCCGCCTTCCTGGCCGAGCGGTCCACCGAGAGCCTGGGCGCCTTCGGCATGCTGCCGGTGCTGGCCGGCGTGCTGCTGCTGACCTTTTTCTTCACCCACGTGATGGGCAACCACGTGACGGCCGTGCTGATGGCGCCGCTGGCTATCGACGCGGCGGTGCGCATGGGCGCCGACCCGCGCATGTTCGCCCTGGGCGTCGCTTTGGCCGCCACCTCCGGATTCGCCACCCCCTACGCCCACCCCGGCAACCTGCTGGTCATGGGCCCCGCCAACTACCGCTTCGGCGACTTCGTCCGCATGGGGCTGCCGCTTGGGCTGCTGACGCTGGCGGGGAGTTTCATCCTGCTGTCGCTGATCTTTGGCGGCTGACCCGCCCTCGTTCGGTAGCCTTCCCCTAACACCCGCGACTAACCGTTTCAGGAAAGGCCGGTTCCGGTGGTTCGAATTGCAATGCTCGGCAGCGGCTTCGTCTGCGATTTCTACATGCAGGCCCTGCGCTACGTGCCCGATCAGCGCGTGGTCGTCAACTTCTCAAAGACCCAGGCCAAGGCCGAGGACTTTGCCCAACGCTGGAATGTGCCCGAGTCCACCACCGACATGCAGGCCGCGATCGAGCGCGACGACGTGGACCTGGTGGTGGTGGGGCTGCCCAATTTCGTGCACAAGGACGCCTGCATTGCCGCCGCCGAGGCCGGCAAGGCGGTGGTCTGCACCAAGCCGCTGGGCCGCAACGCCCCCGAGGCCGCCGAGATCCTGCAGGCCGTCCGCCAGCACGGCGTCTTCAACGGGTACCTGGAAACCGAGGCCTTCATGCCGGACGTGCTGCGCGCCAAGCAGGCCGTTGACGACGGCGCCATCGGTAAGGTCCTGATCGTCCGCGCCCGCGAGGCCCACACCGGCTCCCACGCCAGCTACGCCTGGGATGCGTCCACCAGCGGCGGCGGACCCTTGCTGGGCATGGGCGTTCACGCCGTGGCCGCCTGCCGCCTCTTCATCGGCAAGGACGTGATGCCGCAGGAGGTGATGTGCTGGGCCGACACCCTGGAGCACGACGTGCCCTTTGAGGACAACGCCGTGGCCCTGGTCCGCTTCGAGAACCGCTCCCTCGGCCAAATCGAAGCCGGCTGGAGCAACCACGGCGGCATGGACGTCCGCACCGAGATCTACGGCAAGGACGGCCTGATTCACATCGACGCCACCAAGGGCGTCCCCATCAAGGCCTTCAGCCTGCACTCGATGGGCTACGTCCAGGAAAAGGCCGACTCCGACACCGGCTGGACCTATCCGCAGTCCGACGAAGCCTGGCAATACGGCTACCACGGCCAGATGTACCACTTCGTCCGCTGCCTGGAAGACGGCACGCCGGCGGCCGAAGACTTCGAAGACGGCTACATCTCCAACGCCGTCATCGACGCCGCCTACCGCAGCGCCAAATCCCGCCAATGGGAAGCGGTGGACTTGTCAGGACTGGCGGCGGGCTAGACCACGTGTAACGACTGACTCGGGATCCTCCAGTTCCCGTGTTGTGAAGAGGTCTTGACAAGCTGGGCGGGGAGGGTCGGCCAGGACGTTGAGGCCGCTGACTGGCGATCAGACCTCTTGAACTCCTGCGAACACGGGACTGACCGATCCGGCTAAGCTCGGTAGTCGATGGCGATAACGACCCCGGCGACGATCTCCTCGACTTGGTCGGCCTTGAGTGCGCCGATCCGCCGTATGAAGCGCTCGGTGGACACACTGCGTACCTGCAGGAAGTCGGCGGCCGACTCCGCGTGCAGGCCGTTCCTCTCGTTGACGGCAATCGGCAGCTTGTTGAGTTGGCCCAGGTACTCCGCTCGCCACGTGGTCAACGGAACGACGATGCGAATGGGCGCATCGTCAAGCGCTGGCGAACTGATCACGACGACTGGTCGGTCGCGCTGCAACTCTGCGCCGACCGCGCGCGGAAGGCGAAGCAGCCAAACGTCGCCACGCGTTGGTGAGTCGCTCGCCACTGCTTGCGCTGGGGCTAATGAACCCGGTCAGCCAGCGTCGTGTCCCATGCCTCAGTCTCGCCGGGGTCAACCGCGATCTGCGCGTCGCGCAGCACGCGATGGCGTTCCTCCAGCGAACGCCGTGCCAGATCGCGGAGGGATGCCCGATGCCCCCGGATCTTGTCCGTGCGACGCGAGACACCCTGGTACAGCCGGTCGGCCAGGCCCTGCAACGACAGTCCGGCCGCCAGCCGCGCCTGCCGAAGCCGTGCTCCCAGCATCCGGGTATCTCCTCTTTCGCCGCCACGTTCGCCAAGCGTACGGCATAGCCGCTATAGACCTGCGGTCAACCAACCGTTGACCATCACCTGCTGATTATCAGCAATGTGTCGCCTGCGCGCCGGGGATCGGAGCGTTGATCTCCGGGCCAGGAGCACGGCTAGACACACACCGTGAGGTGGACCGTCCTCCAGCGAACGCGCGCCGCCGCCGACCCGTCGGCTGTGTCTCAGACCTCGCTGGTCGGTACGGCTAGCTGGGGTCGCGTGGTTGGGCGAGGAAGCGGTAGGAGAAGACTTGCCCGTACGCGAGCCGGGTGTGGAGAAACAGGTCCGACGGCCCTCGCGACGCTCTCACGAAGGCGGCATCTCCTGACTGAGCTCGAATCGGTCGAGCACTCCGCGCATATCGGTCAGCGGTACAGCCTCCGCGTTAGGTCGGGACTGGCGGGTGTCGCCGCCGTAGATGACGGCTTTGGTGGTGATGTCGGGGATCAGGGCGGCGACGCGGTGCAGGGACGTGAAGTAGTCGCTGGCGATGGTGGCGCCGGACTTGATCTCGAGGGCGCCGATGTTCTGACCGGTCTCGTAGAAGAGGTCGCATTCGAGGCCGCGGGAATCGCGGAAGAAGGACAGGTTGGGACGGCGGCCGCGGTTGAACCGGTACTTAAGCGTCTCCGCCACCACCAGGTTCTCGAACAGGGCGCCGCGCAGCGGATGCGTGACGAGCTGGTCCGCGTGTTCGATGCCGATGAGGTAGCTGGCCAGGCCCACGTCGTAGAAGTAGAGCTTTGGCGACTTGACCAGGCGCTTGCGGATGTTGGCGTGGTAGGGCGGTAGCTGACAGACGATGTAGCTCGCTTCCAGCAGGGTGAGCCACTGGCGCGCCGTCGTATGCGACACGCCCGCGTCGGAGCCCAGCGCGCTCAGGTTGATCAGCTGGCCCACGCGCCCCGCGCACAGCCGCACGAAGCGCCGAAAGCTGGACAGGTTGCGGATCTCGCCCATCCGGCGAACGTCACGCTCCACGTAGGTCTCGATGTAGTCGCCCAGCGCCTGCCGCCGCTCCAGCCGCTGGTCCAGGATGCGGGGGTAGAAGCCGGAGAACAGCATCTCGTCGATCGCGAGGCTCGCCCCGATCCGCTGCCGCTCGGCCAGAGAGAAGGGCAACAGGCATAACAGCGCCGTGCGCCCGGCCAGCGACTGGCTGATGGCGCTGGATAGCTGGAACTGCTCGCTGCCCGTCAGTACGAACAGGCTGTTGCGCCGCCGCTCGTCCGCAAGCACCTGCAGGTAGGACAGCAGTTCAGGGACGTGCTGGATTTCGTCGATGATGGCGCCCTCGCCGAGTTGCGCCAGGAACCCCCGGGGATCCGACTCGGCGAACGCCCGTTGGTCGGGCGCCTCCAGGTTGGCATAGGCGAGGTCGGGAAAGGCCGCCCGGCACAGGGTTGTCTTTCCGGACTGTCGCGGTCCCGTGACGGTGACAAAGGGGTACTGTTGGAACAGCCGCGTGAGGCGACCGGCGATTTCGCGTTCGATCATGTTCGTCACGCTACGGTGGAACTGCACAAATTGCAAGTAGAACTTTCAATTTGTGCAAAGGGCGGGGCGCGCGGCAAGGCCGACGTGACGCTCCGGCGCCTGCTGGCGCTGGGCTGGGAGCTTGCTTGCTAGCTCAGATCCCGCGCCTCATTCCCAAACCGGTATGCAAACACCTGCCCGTAGCTGAACTCGATGTGGACGCGCACCCGTTCGCCGGCGGTCGCGCCCAGGTCGGGCGAGCCGTTCCAGGTCACCGCATGCTCCACCGAGTCCCCGCGGATCTCGTCGCACTCGTCCAGCGTCAGGCCGGGGATGGGCGTGCCGTTGCTGGTGCGGACTTCCACCTTGGCCCAGCCGTTGCGCACGTTCGCGTTCAGGAACAGGCGCCGCCCGCCCGCCATTACCCGGTCCGTCACGATCCAGCCCGCGCGCCGTCCGGCCGACAGCCCGGCAAAGCGGTCCAGGCCCAGGACAAACGTGCCAATGCCGCCCGTTCGGTAGTTCACCCCGTGGGCCTCTTCGCGGCCGTGGAACCAGAACCGCATGCGGTCGCCTTCGCGCACCGGCGGGCTGTCCGACATGTTGACCCACGAGTCGTCCCAGCCGCCTTCGGCGCCCAGGTCCACGAACCGCTCGTGCCGGAACGGCCGCTGCCAGTGCAGCCCGTCCAGGCTGCTGGCCAGCGTCACCCACATGCGCTCCACCTCCGTGTCGTACAGGTTCACGAAAGCCAGGTAGCGGTTGCCGTAGACGATCGGCGCGATGTTGTAGAACTCCGTCCCGCGCGTATCGAACACGTCGTTGCTCAGCGCCATCGTGTAGTCCGACCAGTTGAGAAAGTCCTGGCTGCTGGCTCGCACCACAACCCGCTTGTACGGCAGCGCGTCCGCCGTAGCTCCGGGGTCGCGGCTGGGGATATAGCGCGGCGGCCGCAGGAATAGCCAGTAGTCCCCGCTTACCGGATCCTTGATCGCCGAATGCCGGTCCCCCGCCTGGGCGTAAATCGGGTCCGGATGCAGCGTCCAGGCAATCCCGTCCGGGCTGAACATGGCGTACAGCCCATCGCCCACCCGGTCCCGAAACACATGATGCACCGGAATCTTGTAGCGCCGTTCCGGCCCGCCCACGTCGTCCACGATCAGCCCGTGCGATTCCATGGCCCGGCAGCCCGGAATCAGCGACGGTCGGTGAAAGATGTTGTTGTCGGTGTTGCCGCCAAACTCGATCTGCCCCAGGTTCGGCTTATTCCAGTCGATGCCGTCGTCCGACTCGGCATAGTTCAGCAGCACTTGATCGCCTGTCGGGCTGTCGTAGTCGAAACTCCGGTACCACATGCGAAAGCCGCCCGTGGCCTCGTCCTTCAGGATGGATAGATCCATCCCCACGCCGCGGCCCTCCCAGGGCTGGTCGGCCGTCATGATGGGATCGTGCGAGCGCCGTTCCGGGCGCCCGATCGTCGGCGTCACGTTCCACGAGGCATCTACCTCAAGGTCGTCTACAAACAGGTGCAGGTGCGGGTCGTACATGGCTGGCTTCCTTCTGTCCCGCGAGTACACCGAGTCTAGGGCGCGCGGCGCATCCGCGCCCCTCTGCCCTCACCATTTCGCCCTACAATGTGTCCCTAGCGCCGACAGTCCCGTCCTCGATTTGGGGCATGGAGAGAGAGGGCTTACCTGTGTCGATCCGAAAGTGGCGCACCGCCGCCATGCTCCTGGTCGCCAGCGCCGTCGCGGCCACCCTATTCGCCGGCTGCGGCGGCGAGTTCGAGTTCAAGCCCAGCGGCAGCGGCCGCGGCCAGGGCGTCAACTACCAGCAGGCTCCCGGCTCGCTGTACGAGGCGACACCCACGCCCTCGTCCTGACACAGGTCCGCCGCCAGGTTCACGCGGCGGACGCTAGGTCGCAGACGCCTCCTGCTCCGACTCCTCCTTGAGGAATGCTTCGGCGGACTCCAGGTACACCTGAGGGAACCCGGCCACCGGCCGATTGCCGGTGATGGCTCGCTTGGCCTCGTTTGGTGAGAGCCCCCGCAGCGCCCGCAGGATCACGTAGGTCATCAGTGGGCCGCGGTGGACACCCTCGCGGCAGTGCACGTAGAGCTGGCACGACGGGTCCGCCAGCGCCCGCCGCGCGAACGACAGCCCACGCCGGAACCATGAAGCCGGCTTCGGCTCCAGATCGTCCACCACCGGGACCCACGTCGCCCTGAAATCCCGCCGCACCTGGGCGCCATGCGGGTCCGTGCTCACGTTCAGCACGTGCGTCACGCCCGCCGCCCGCAGCGCTCCCAGCGAGGCCGGACTGGGCCGGCCCCCAACCCACACCCCGTCCGCGACCTCGGATGGTGGATACGGCAGTGCACGTAGAGCTGGCACGACGGGTCCGCCAGCGCCCGCCGCGCGAACGACAGCCCACGCCGGAACCATGAAGCCGGCTTCGGCTCCAGATCGTCCACCACCGGGACCCACGTCGCCCTGAAATCCCGCCGCACCTGGGCGCCATGCGGGTCCGTGCTCACGTTCAGCACGTGCGTCACGCCCGCCGCCCGCAGCGCTCCCAGCGAGGCCGGACTGGGCCGGCCCCCAACCCACACCCCGTCCGCGACCTCGGATGGTGGATACGGCTCAAAGAACATTACAGCCCGCCTTGCAAGTAGCCGGTCCTCATCGTCCCGTTTGTGGGCGTCTGCCCTCCGGCTCCCGCCCCATTGTCCAGCCCGGAGCCGTGGCGGTCACATCGCGGCGACGCTCGCAGGTACGGTTATTCGCGGTGTCGGGCACTCGTCTTCCGCCTTGACGGTCTGGCACCAGTGGCTGCGCCACCGCAACCCTAGCGAGAGTGGCTATGCCACCCACTATGATGGCGCTCCCTTTTCGACCGTTGTTGGATCGGGCCGCCTGATGTGGCAGTCGTCGGATCCCTTGCAGACCGCCGCGCTGGACGTGGCCGACGCCGTGTTTCCCTACGACTATCGCGGCGTCCGGCCTGCGCTGGCCCGCCTGCCCACCGACGCCTACGCCCGCGCCGCCACTGAGCTGCTGGACCGCCGCCCCGGCGTCGTCCTGCTGATTACCGGCTTTCCCATCAAAGGCATTGCCGAGACCGATGGTCCCCCTGGCGCCGCCGCCGTGGGACGCGCCTTGCAGGCCCTCAGCTGGCATGTCGTGACTGTGGTTGATCCCATGACCCGACCCGTGATCGAAGCCCTGGGCCGCGACCTGGGCGAGATTGAGGAGATCGACGCCCAAGGCGTCCGGCAGGCCGAAGCCGCCACCGGCCGGCTGCTGGACCGGATTCGTCCCCACGCCGCCATTGCCATCGAGCGGCCCGGGCTGACGGCCGATGGCCGCCTGGCCAACATGCGCGGCGAAACCCTGGACCCCTCGCCCGTCCCCATGGACGGCCTGCTGCGTGTGCCCATCAGCATGGGCATTGGCGATGGCGGCAACGAACTGGGACTGGGCAGCCTGGCCGGCTTCATGCGCCGGCAGCGCATCTCGCCCGCCCCCTGCATCACCCGCGCCCGGCACGTGCTGCTGGCCTCCGTGAGCAACTGGGGCGCGTACGGGTTTACGGCCATGTTGGAAATGCTGGCCGGCCGGCCGCTGATGCCAACCGAGGCCGACGATCGCCGCTGGATGCGCGCAATCGTGCGAGCCGGCGCCGTGGATGGCGTTACCGCCCGCTGCGAACCCACCGTGGACACCTTCCACTACGACCGCACGGCGAACGTTCTGCACCGGCTGGCCGACGTCTGCGAGACCTACGCCCAGGCGAACGGACGGGTCCCGGCATGAGGTCGTCCCCGACCTTTGCCAGCGGCGCCCAGGTCCGCGCCGCCTGCCGCTCGGGCCAGTGGGACCGACCCACCCACGGCATGGCCGACGGCTACGTCCAGGCCAACCTCGTCATGCTGCCGGCCGGCGACGCCGACGACTTCCAGGCCTTCTGCGAAGCCAACCCCATTCCCTGCCCGTTGCTCGAGCGAACGGAGTCCGGCAACTTCGAACCCGCCGCGTTCGCCCCCGGCGCCGACCTGCGCACTGACGCCCCCCGCTACCGGATCTACCGCCAGGGCGTCCAGGACCCCGGGGAGCCCACCGACGTGCTGGCGCAGGTCCAGGACGACATGGTCGGCTTCCTGCTCGGCTGCAGCTTCACCTTCGAGGCCGCCATGGCCCGCGCCGGGTTCGAGCTCCGCCACCAGACGCAGGACGTCAACGTGCCCATGTACCGGACCAGCCTGGCCTGCCGCCCCGCCGGCGACTTCGCCGGACCAATGGTCGTGAGCATGCGACCCGTGCAGGCCGATCGCGTGCCGGAAGTCTGCGAGATCACGGCCCGCTACCCCGGCGTCCACGGCGCCCCCGTCCACGCCGGCGATCCCCTCACCATCGGCATCCAGGACATCGATCGGCCCGACTGGGGCGAACCCGTGGAAATCCGCCCCGGCGAAGTCCCCGTCTTCTGGGGCTGTGGCGTCACCCCCCAGGCCGTCGCCCAGGCCAGTCGCCCCACCCTCATGATCACCCACGCCCCCGGCCATATGTTTGTGACGGACCGGCTGGACTCCGAATTGGAACAGCCCGACGCGGCCAGCGACTCCTCGTAGGGGCGGCGACTGAGACTCGCCCGTCGTCCGGTCGGACCGAACCAGGATTCGTGATAAGCCATTTCGGGAGTCTTCGATGGACCGTGTCGAACCACCCCACCCCCCCGCGAAGACGGCCTCAGCGGGTATCCGCCTTCGTATTCTGGTCACTCCATGGACTCTTCCGTACGCCTCGCCGAATCCGCCGACCACCGTGCCGCCTGCCGCCTCTACGCCGAAGCCGACGCCCTCCATTCCCGGGAGCGTCCGGACCGTTTCCGGCCAACCGACCGGCCCGCCCGCTCGCGGCGCTTGTTTGACGCCCACCTGGCCGACCCCGAACAGGCGCTCTTTGTGGCTGAAGTGGATGGTGATGTCGTGGGCCTGGTGCGCGTCCAGGCCCTGGAACGGCTCGAAGTGCCCGATGTTCCCGCCCTCACGCCCCGCCGCTACGCCATGGTCCAGGAACTCGTCGTCGCCCGAACGCATCAACGACGCGGCATCGCCACGCGCCTGATGACCGAAGCCCACCGCTGGGCCCGCGACCGCGGCCTTACCCAGATCGGGCTCAGCGTCTACGACTTCGACCAACCCGCCCTGCGGCTCTACCAAAAGCTCGGCTACGCCCCCGACAGCCACCGCCTTTCAACTACGCTGGATTCGACGACCGACCACTGACCCTTCGGCAGACGAATTCGGTGGCCATCGTGCTGAAAAAGCGACTCCTCTTTCCGGCGATCCAGCGCCTCGGCGTTTGTGCTGGCACCCTCGCGATGCTGACGCTGGGTACCGCCCTGCTGAACGGCTGCGGGGAACGGTCGGCAGCGGGCCCAGGTGAGTCCGCTGGCGTGCTCTCCGACCAGCGTGTTCAGCGCGGCCGAAACCTATTCGCCGCCAACTGCGCGGCCTGCCACGGCGCCGGCGGCGAGGGACAGCCGGACTGGCACATCAGCAAGCCCGATGGCACCCTGCCGGCCCCACCGCTCAACGGCGACGGGCACACCTGGCACCACGCCGACGGCTTCCTGTACCGCGTCGTCGACGAGGGCGGCAAATTCCAGGAAGACCCCCGCGTCCCCGACTTCAAGAGCGCCATGCCCGCCTTCGGCGACCGCCTCGGCCACCGGGACATCGTCGCCGTCCTCACCTACGTCAAGTCCCTCTGGGGCGACAAGACCCGCGGCGGCTTTTCCATCCTTGAATCACAGGCCATCATCAGCCGGAACGACCCGTTCCCCTCTGGCTGACCGCGGCACCCCTGGCCTGGCCCGGCGGTGCTAACGTAACAGTGGTTAAGTATCCATCGGGCGGATCGATGCATCGGTCTATGTACGTCATTGCCCCGTCGTTAGAAACGCCGCGCCTGGGGCCGCGAGCGACCACCCGTCTGGATCGCCTGTGCGCCGTCGGCCGGTCTCACCCAGGCTTGCCCATGTCCTCGGAAGTCTTGGCGGGCTGAAGAGCGTGTCTGTTTCGTGATGTCGGCAGGCCACGATTTAGCTTTCAGGAGGCGAGCGCAGCGGCTCCTGTCCGCTGTGGTTGAGGCTGGTGCAATTAGAAACTGGCACCCGTACACAACCGATCCGGAAGAGCTGAGGTACCCGGCCAAGATCTTTGTCTGGGTTCGCTGGTTCATTCACGGGGCCAGCATTATTGACTTGGTATATCGGCCAACATTTACCCCGTTTACATATACTACCTACATAAGCTTCCTCGTGCTGCTTATAATAGTAAACGGCATCGTCCACTATCGCGTAGTTGCCGGTCCTTCAGTGACGATACGCTGGATGCTTGCGCTTAGCATGCTGGACGTGATCATCATAACCGCTGGCACGGCAATTGGCGGCGGATTGAATAACAACCTCTTCTATCTGCTGTACTACCCGTCGTTAGCCTGGTTTGCGGTCTTCTTCGGCTCGTTCAGATTGAGTATGGTGTGGACCACGGTAGTAGTCGTCGCTTACATAATCGTATGTTTGGCCGTTGCTTCAGGTCTCGACCTTGAGGCGAAGGAAGAGAAAGAACTGTTTGGCAGAACCATCGTCATGTATGCCGTGGCGGCGTCCGTGAGCCTCCTGTCCAGGGCCGAGAGAATCCGTAGGGAAGGTGCGGTGAAACGCGAGCGCGAGCTGCATCGGGAGCGAATCGAGCTCTCGCAGACGATTCACGACACCACGGCCCAGTCCGTATTCATGATTGGGATTGGAATCGACACGGCGCGCGAGCTGATCAAAGAGCCCGATGGTGAGTTGGAGGCCAAGCTGAAGGCGACGTCGGCGCTCTCGAAGTCGGCGATGTGGGAGCTTCGACATCCGATTGACGCCGGTCTCATTTTCGAGGGCAGAACGCTGAGCCGTGTCCTGCAACTGCACGCGGCCTCGTTTGAAACCATTACGTCGATTCCAGCCGAGGTCGTGTTGACCGGTACGGAGCCGTCGTTGCCGTCGGTTACCCGCAGTCGGCTCTTCTCGATCGCGCACAACGCGCTGACGAATGCGTTACGGCACGCGCGGCCGGGCAAGGTCGCGATCGCCCTTGACTTTGAGGACGCGGGCCTCCGCATGTCCATATCCGATGATGGCATCGGACTTCCTGATGACTATGCCGAGCGCGGGCATGGCTTCAGGTACATGCGCGCCAACGCGGAACGAATAAACGGCCGGCTCCACGTTCAATCCGGGAGTTGCGGCACGGGCACCACCGTCATGTGCGAAATCGAATACGATTCAACGTGAGGAGGTTGTTAACTTGTCTGTAAGACCGCCAACCAGCGTCATGATTGTCGATGACCACTCCATCATGCGTGACGGCCTGCAGGAGATGTTGGACCGATCTGATGACTTCCAGGTCGTGGGCCAGGCCCGGGACGGCCGGGAGGCCGTGGAAGTGGCCGGTCGTCTCAAGCCTGACGTCATCATCATGGACGTCATTATGCCGGTTAAAGACGGCGTTGACGCCTGCCGCGAAATCATGGCTGCCGTGCCGGAAACCCGCGTGCTCGTGTTGACGGCTTCGACCAACGATAAAACCGTCATCGACGCGATTGCCGCCGGCGCGACGGGCTATCTGCAAAAGTTCACAGGCAAGGACGAACTCCTCGCAACGATCCGTGACGTGGCTGACGGTGAGTTCCGCGTGCCGGGCGATCTGGTCCGGCGAGCTTTCGCCGGCGTCGGCGACAGCCCCGCCCATGACGACTCCGCCGAATTGACACGTCTAACTGAGCGGGAGCGGCAGATCCTCAAGCTCTTTGCCGAGGGAATGTCGTATGCCGAGATCGGCGAGGTTAGGGGCAATCGCCCCTTGACCATCCGCAATGCCGTCTACCGCATCCGCGACAAGCTCGGGGCCAGGTCCAGTCAGGAGATGGTTGTCTGGGCCGTGCGAAACGGATTGCTGGATAACGACGAGACCTAGCGATTGACGCTCCGCCGCTCGCGGCGGAAGCACTAGTGCAAAAGTATCTATCAGTAGGTACAATAGAACTCCTGCGCGGAGCGCGGCTGACGAAGGGCGGGTCGAAATGCGACGGAGACGAACCATCCTCATGGCAGCTGTGGTGGCGGCGGCCGCCGGGTCCTTCGCCCCCTCCTTTGACAGTGTCGGCTTAACGTGAAGAGGATTAAATGTCTGCAGAGGTGTATGAACCTTTGCGACTGTGAAGAAGGGCGGCTTCATATGCGTCGGATACGAACAGTTCTCATTGCGGCCGTCGTGGCCGTCGCTGTGGCCGCGGCTGTTGCCACGCCCGTCTTCGCCCAGTGGCCGACCACCTGCGTCGACCTCAACGACATCGTGGAACAGCACCTGGGCCGCACCAACAACGTCGGCATCTATCAGCGGGTCTTTGGCGACCAGGCCGAAGCCGCCTGCCAGGGCGACCACCGCGAGGACGTGCGCGGCGTGTTCGCCTGGGCGTTCGGTCTTGCGGCGCCCGCTCCACCACCGGCCGTCGCGGGGTCCTCCTTGCCCCTGGCCAACGACGCCCTCTACTCAGCCGTCTGGCGGGGCCAGACTGAGCAGGTGCGCGCGCTCGTGGCCAGCGGCCTGAACGCCAACACTCGAAACTCGGATAACGATCCGCTCATCTACTCGGCGATCTGGCGCAACTACGTGGACATCGTGCGCATCCTGGCCGACGCCGGCGCCAACGTGAACGCCCTGGACTCCGACGGCGACCCGGTGCTGCGTTCCGCGGTCTGGCGGGATCACGCGAATGTCGTGCAGGTGCTGGTGGACGCCGGCGCAAACGTGGACGCCAGGGACTCCGATGGCGACCCGCTGCTCCGCGAGGCGATCTGGCGGGATCACACCAACGTCGCGCGCATCCTGGTGGACGCCGGGGCCGACGTGAATGCCAGGGACTCCGATGGGGATCCGCTGCTCTTCGAGGCGGTCTGGCGCGGGCATACCGAGATGGTGCGGATCCTCGTCAACGCCGGGGTCGATGTGAATGCTCGCGACTCGGATGGCGATACCGCCCTGGGCGAGGCGCAGTGGCGCGGTTACAACGAGATCGTGCAGATCCTGCTGGCGGCGCCGGCCGTGGAGGCTGAACTCGGCTGGCCCACGACCTGTGTCGACCTGAACGACATCGTCGAAAACCACCTCGGCAACCACAACAACGTCGGCATCTACCAAAAGGTCTTCGGCGACCAGGCGGAGGCCGGCTGCCAGAACGACCACCGCGAGGACGTGCGCGGCGTGTTCGCCTGGGCGTTCTGACGATGTGACCTGGTGCCGCACCACGACGCGCTGACAGCCGCCGTGGCCCGACTCCCATCCGGGCCACGGCGGGCACGTCGCCGATCGAATCTGAAGGATGGTCGTGCCTCGTTCGGGACCGGACCCACTCAGAGAGTTACGCCACACCATCCGGTTCGGTCCCGAGTCTCAGCGAGCGTCAGCTACCTGACATTGGCGGCGCGATTTCCGTGACAGCTCGGGTTCTGTTCACCCGGTTCGCCGGTGTGGCCCTGGTGCCGGCTGGGCCTGTGCTCTTGATTGGGACTAAGAAGCACTCTTGACTCGTAGCGAGGAAAGACGATGACTCACTCAGAGGCCCTATTTCGCAATTCTCAAGATGCATCGCATGTCGCCGACGTTGTGGGTTCCGGCATTCCTCTTGCCGCCGGCGACTTCAGAACCTACATCGTTTCTCGCCTCATCACGGGCATCGTACTTTTGTTGGTCCTCTCGGTGGCGGTATTTGTTCTCACGCATATTTTGCCGGATGACCCTTTTCTCGGCGGGCAGTTGGGTCTTCTCCGTGACGAGTTGGGTCTTAGCTCCCCCATTAGCCGATACCTGAATTGGATTGGCGATATGTCCAGGGGAGACTTTGGCCACTCGTTCGAGGGCGGCACAGCGGTCGGCGACCTGATCGTTGAGCAATTGCCTGCGACTCTCTCATTGCTGCCACTAACGATGGTCTTCGCGGCGGCTGTCTCCATACCGCTGGGCGCCTTGGCCGCGGCCCGCCGCGGCAGTCTGATTGACCGCGTCGCGGGGGGAGCCGCTGTGTTCGGCGTGGCAGTACCGAGCTTCTGGCTCGCCCTCATGCTGATGCTCGTCCTGCCGATGGGGTCGCGGGACGGCCCGCTGAACGAGCTTGTCTTGCCCTCGCTGGTTCTGGCAATTCTTGTCGGAGCAGTCATAGTCCGAGTCATACGCTCCAGCATCGTGGAAGTTCTGGACAGCCAGGACATCGAGCCTTCGCGCGGTAGTCGACTTCCGGTAAGGACGTGCCTTGTGCGCTGCCTCGGCAACCTCTTGATCTGGACTCCGATCCTGTTTGGAGTCTTCCTGGCTGGCGCGATCGTGGTCGAGACCGTGTTGGTCGTTCCCGGAATCGGCTCGCTCGCTGTCTCGGCCGCACAGGCGCGTGACTACTCTGTGCTCCAGGCGGTAGCCATGGTGGCGGCGGGAATGGCGGTGGTAGTCCTGGGCTTCAGCCTGGTCGCGGGCTTGCTCGTTCGCCGGCTGGACCCTGGGGCTGCGGTCCGACCGGCCACCGGGCAGCCGGTCGGCACGAGGAGGAGCATCCCACCCGATCCATCCACGTCCATCGCACGGAAGGTGCCCAGGGTTCCTTTGATAGCTGTTGGAATCCTGCTTGTCGTGGCCGCCTTGGCGCCAATCATTGCGACGCAAGATCCAGTCCAAGTGTCAATCGAGAACGCATCGTCGTCCCCCGGAGCTGGGCATCTGCTGGGAACCGACGCTCTCGGACGCGACGTCCTGAGCCGGTTGATTCACGGCGCGAGGCCCGGCCTCGCAGTGGCGCTCCTCTCCCTGATCCCCGTCGCTGTGGTAGGCGGCGGCCTGGGCCTGCTTTCCGGCTACGCCGGCGGCAAGGTCGACGCAATTATCACGGGAGCGTTGGACAACATACCGGCCTTTCCCCTGCTGCTTTTTGCAATTCTGGTGGCGGCGGCGTTTGATCCGGGCCTAACGGGCCTTCCAATTGCGGTGACCCTCATCCTGTGGCCAGGAATCGCCCGGGCCACCCGCGACGAGGTAGCAGTCCTCAAGGCCAGGGGCGGTTTCAGCCTGTCCAATGCCATTAGTCCAATCATTGCGCTGGTGACGCTGCACTTCGGGCTGTCCATCCTCATGGAAGCAA
This sequence comes from Chloroflexota bacterium, assembly GCA_011523785.1. Taxonomy (GTDB): domain Bacteria; phylum Chloroflexota; class UBA11872; order UBA11872; family UBA11872; genus UBA11872. Next base: position 41,925 of record WTFW01000083.1, read on the forward strand.
CACTGAGCTTCCTCGGCCTGGGAATCGAGCCTCCTACACCGTCGTGGGGCGGCATGATGGCTGTTCCGATGCAGCAAATTCGATCTGCGCCGTGGATTGTCATATTCCCCGGCCTGGCGCTTACAGCGTTGACGGTGACGATGATAGCGTCAAACTTCAGATGGTCGAGGATATAGGTCAATGGCTTTACTTACGGTACCGTCGCACCGGGCGAGGCCTGGTGCATAGGACGGAGGTTTCCAGTGTGGAATGCTTGTAATAGCGTAATTCTTGAACACTACGCGGACTTTAAAGGTCGCGCGAGACGCTCGGAATTCTGGTGGTTTTATCTCGCCTATATCATCGTCCTTACAACGCTCTCGATACTTGGGGATCTCCACCCAGTATTCGGGATGGCTTATTGGGGAGTGGCCGTTTTGCTATTCCTGCCTGGGTTGGCGGTTTCAATCCGACGTCTCCATGATTCAGGCAAGAGTGGCTGGTGGTTTCTTGTACTACTAATTCCATTGGCCGGCTGGATAGCATTTCTCGTGTTCATGCTGCTCCCGAGCGACGAAGGAGCCAATAGGTACGGTCGACCACCTGATGAAGTGGAACAGAGGAGGGCCCTTGGGAAGGGTGGGCGCCACGTCGGAGTTGGTCCGGCGCCCGGTTCTGACCCGGCGAACTTGAACGAGTCTGATGCCGCGCTCTCCAGTACGGAACCGAACTCCTTCCGGCCTCGGCCAGGGCACGCTGATGAGATGGGGTCGGTGACCACGCGAGTTCGGTGGGTCCTGTGTGCCGGTGTGGCCCTGGTGCTGGCCGGGCCGGTGCTCCTCTTTTTCCTGGGCCGGTTTGTCCTGAGTCACGAGGCGCTCCTGCTGGACCACGTGGCCGAGCGCCGGACGCCCCTCGTCGAGCTCTCGCTCTGGGCCGGCGCCGACCCCAACTACCGCGACGCCGACGGCCGCTCGGCCCTGCCCGTGGCCGTCGAGCATGCCGATTGGGAAGTCGTCCCGTTGCTCCTGGACGCCGGTGCCGATCCCGATGCCCGCACCTCCGACGGTGAGCCTGTCGCAGCCCTGGCCGCCGCCGGTGGCGATGCCGGGATCCTGGCCATGCTGCTGGACGCTGGCGCCGACCCGAACGCCAGGGGCGAATCCGGCGTCGCGGTCCTGGTGCCAGCCGCGATTGCAGGCGATGCCGAGATCGTGCGGCTGCTGCTGGACGCCGGCGCGGACCCCAACACGCTGGCGGAGCAGGACCTGTCGGTCCTGGCCCTGGCCGTCGATCGCGGCAACACCGAGGTCGTGCGGCTGCTCTTGGACGCCGGCGCTGACCCCAACGGCCCCGGGATCGCGGAGCTCGTCCAGAAATCCGGTAACGCCGACCTGCTCGAGCTGCTCGAGGCCGGAGCGCTCACCGCGGAAGCGCTGTTCACCCTGGCCGAACTCGGCCTGAACGCCCTCGCCAACATCGACAAGTTCATCGAGGGCATGCTCTGCATCTTCACCCTCGGCTTCGGCTGCTAGCAGCCAGGCAGCCGTGGCCTGCAAATGCCGGGCTGATTCGCCCCCGCTCGACTCCGACGAGTAGGCCCTTCGCCGCACCCCCGCCACGCGCCCCGCTTGCTACTCGCCCCCAGCGAGTGTACACTGTTGGAGTAAGTCTCGCAACCCACTCCGCACATGCCCGCTGCCTCGTCGCTGCTGCGACTGATCCAACCTCTCCTGCGTCTCGTTCAGCTCCTGCGGGGTGCGGCTTTTCCACCCTGTCCGTTGAAGGCAAGTGCTGGGATCCGGGTGGTGCCTGCCCCCGCCGCCCGAAGGCGGGAGGACGGTCAATCCTGCAACCCCCCGACCTCGGCAAGCAGTCACCCGCTGGGCCGCCGGTCATGCCAGCGTTCGCGGGTTTCCGACCCGACGATCCACACTCCCAACCCCCCAAAATGCACCCTGCGCAGCCTCAAGAGTTTTTTGGAAAAAACTCTTATTGCGCGCGAGGGCGCCAAATTCCACCCCTTCCGGTCGCCCCCGCCGGCGGCCTGGCGCCGAGGATCAGCGCCGGTCAAGGTACCGCTCCTGCACCCAGCCACCCGCTTCCAGCTCCACCCAGGTCAGCCCCTCCGACTGGCGGGAGCGGCCGGTGAGATCCACCTGGGTCTGGAAGGGCAGGATGCGCAGCACGCGGCCCTGGGTGCTGGGTTCGGTGCGCACATTCAGGCCGTCGGTCGCGTTCACCTCGCCGGTTCGCGACGGCGTGGGGGTAGGCGTCGGCGCCGGGGTTGGGGTTGCCTCGGGAACGTCGGGCGCTGGCGTTTGCGGTGGCGCCGGCGCCAACACGGTGGGGACGGGGCCGGGGTTTGTCACGCCCACGTCAACGGCCGGACGCGGCGGGGCCGGCCGCTGGCTGGCCGCAGCCTCCACCTCGGGACCGGACAGCAGGAAGCGCAGGATCACGATGCCCACCACCGGCACCGCCAGCGTCCCCAGCAGGCCAATGGCCAGGGCCAGGCGGCTCTCGCGAGCCCAGCGGTCCCAGAAACTCACGGCTCGTCCTGTGGGTGCGGCGTAGTCGAATCACCGTATCGCACGGCGGGCGTCACGGTTGGATTGCGTAGACAGCCCGACGGTCCCACGCCTACAATTGCCGCACGCCGGCGATGCATGTCGGCTGTCAGCGCTCCAGCGTGGGAGCGTTGGGACGTTGATCCTCCCGCCCCGTATGGCAGCGATGCCGCGGGGCGTTTTTCATATATAGCCGGCAGGTCAGGCCGCAGGAGGCGGGCGGGCTGCCAACGCGAGGAGCGGCATCGCAATGTCTGAGCCCTCTCGAGACGATCTCATCCAGAGCGTCATGCGCAAGGCGCGCGACGCCGACTGCCGGATTTTCGACCTCCGGTTCACGGACCTGCCGGGCACCTGGCAGCACTTTTCGCTGCCGATCGACAAGCTCGAAGAAGATCTCTTCGAGGACGGTCTCGGCTTCGACGGTTCGAGCGTCCGCGGCTTCCAGCAGATCCAGGAAAGCGACATGCTGGTGGTGCCGGACCCGGCCACCGCCTTCGTGGACCCGATTCCCGAGGTCCCGACGCTGGTTATGACCTGCGACATCCAGGACCCGATTACGCGCGAGTCCTACTCGCGCGACCCGCGCAACATCGCCAAGAAGGCCGAGCAGCACCTGATCGACAGCGGTATCGCCGACACCAGTTACTGGGGTCCGGAGGCTGAGTTCTTCATCTTCAACAGCATCCGCTACGACCAGACGGCCAACACCGGCTACTTCTTCATTGACAGCGAGGAAGGCGTCTGGAACACCGGCGCCGACGACCTGCACGTGGCCAACCTGGGCCACCGTCCGCGCCACAAGATGGGCTACTTCCCGGTCCCGCCCAACGACAAGCTGCAAGACCTGCGTACGCAGATGGTGCTGGGCCTGGGCGAGGTTGGCCTTGACGTGGAGGTTCACCACCACGAGGTCGCCACCGCCGGTCAGGCCGAGATCGACCTGGTCTACGCCCCGCTGGTCAAGGCGGCCGACGGGATCATGCTGTACAAGTACATCGTTAAGAACGTGGCGCAGAAGGCCGGGTACACCGTCACCTTCATGCCCAAGCCGATCTTCGGCGACAACGGGTCGGGCATGCATGTCCACCAGAGTCTCTGGAAGGACGGCACGCCGCTGTTCTTCGACGAGACCGGCTACGCCATGCTGAGCGAGACGGCCCGTCACTACATCGGCGGCCTGCTGCGGCACGCGCCAGCGTTGCTGGCCTTCGCGGCGCCAACCACCAACTCGTACCGGCGCCTGGTGCCCGGGTTCGAGGCGCCGGTGAACCTGGTCTACTCCATGCGCAACCGCAGCGCCTGCATTCGGATTCCGACGTACTCCAGCAGCCCGGCGGCGCGGCGCGTGGAGTTCCGCCCGCCCGACCCCACGGCCAACCCGTACCTGGCATTCGCCTCCTTGCTGATGGCCGGGCTGGACGGCATCCGCAACAAGATCGAGCCGCCCCCGCCAGCCGACATGGACTTGTACGAGCTGGAACCCGAGGAAGCAGCCAAGATCCAGTCGGTGCCGGGCTCCCTCTACGAGGTGCTGGACGCGCTGGAAGCCGACCACGAGTTCCTGCTGGTTGGCGACGTGTTCACCCAGGACGTCATTGACACCTGGCTGGAGTACAAGCGCACGCGCGAGGCCGACGAGGTCAACCTGCGGCCGCACCCGTACGAGTTCATGCTCTACTACGACGCGTAGCGTCGAGCCTCAGCTTCATAATCCGCGGCCCCCGTCAACGGGGGCCGCGGGGGTTAATTGGTCTGCGGGCGCTGCCGCGTCCGCCCGCGACGCCGCCGGCGTGCGCGCCGCCGCGACCGCGGGCTGGCAGGCTTGGCCTCCTGCCCCGAGCCGGCCTCGCCGGACTCCGACGCCTCGCTCCGAGCCTTCCCTCCACGGGCCGACCGCCGGCCTCTGCGGGTCTGTGGCGGCTCCGCCCGCACAGGCTCCGGCTCGGGCGCGTCCGGCTTGGGCTCCGGCTCGTAGCCTGGCGCCACGGCCTGGCCCAGCACGTCCTTGAGTTCGTGGACTCCGCAGCTATCGCAGGCGCCGCTGGTGGCGCAGCCGTCCCCACCCTGCGCCTGCTCGGCCGCCAGCTTGTCCTGCACGTACCCGTCGTGCTCGTACTGCAGGCAGCAGAGCAGACGGCCGCACGCGCCGGAGATCTTGTCGGGGTTGAGCGGCAGATTCTGATCCTTCGCCATCCGCATCGATACGGTGTCCAGCTCCGACAGGAAGGTGGCGCAGCACAGCTCTCGCCCGCAGCGCCCCATACCAGTGCGCATGGCGGCCCGCTCGCGCGGACCCACCTGGCGCAGCTCCACGCGCGTGCGGAAGCGGGCGGCCATCTCGGCCACCAGGTCGCCTAACTCAAGCCTGGCCTCGCGCGACGAGAAGTGCAGGGTCAAGGTTGCGCCGTCGAATGTGTATTCCGCCTTTACCGCCTGCATGGGCAGACGGCTCGTCATGATGGCCTTGGCGAAGGCGCGCTCGGCTTCCGTTTCCTCCTTGCGGTAGTTGGTCATGCTGACGAGGTCGTCGTCGGTGGCCGGCCGGACGATCGGCTTCAGTTCGCCGCGCAGGTCGTCGAGGTTGACCTCCGTCGGGGGCATGACCACGCGCGCGGCGGTAAGGCCGCGGGGCGTCTTGACGATCGCGTAGTCACCGACCGCCAGATCCGCGTCGCCCGGGTCGTAGTAATAGAGCCGTCCGGCGCGGCGAAAGCGGACGCCAATGGCGCTGGCGGCCCTGGCGGGGGCATCAGCGACGACCACGACCACCTCCTTGCGCGTGGCTCGAGTCGGGCTCCGGCCGCAGGGCCAGATCCTCGAGTGCGAGCCGCGGCGAGACATTGGCGATCAGCGCCCGTTGCGTTTCGCGCAGCCGGGCCAGACGACCGACGGCGCCGGTCAAGGCTGACCGACGCTCGGCGGGAGCGCGGCGCGGGTGGGCCCGCATCGCCGAGCGCAGTGTATGCGACTGCGCCTCCTCGATCGTTCCCAACCAGGCCAGGGCCTCGTTGGTTTGCGCCACCATGCGGCCACGCGGCAGCAGGCCGGCCACGGCGCGAAAGCGCGCCGGTGTCGGCGCCTCCTCGAAAGCCGCAGCCTCGTCGAGCGCGCCCTGGAACGTCTCCCAAGCCTGCGGGTCGCGCGCCATGCGGATCGCCCAACCGGGGCGGCCGCGGGCCGCTCGGGCGATCTGGCCAACGGTGTCGGCGGACAGCGAGTAGTTCGCGGTCAGGTGCGCCGCGATTTCGGCAACCGGCACGGGCCCCAGTTCGATGACACGACAGCGGGACACGATTGTTGGCAGCACGTCGGCGGCTCGGGGCGCAGTCAGGATCAGGATGGCGTGCGCGCCAGGCTCCTCCAGCGTTTTCAACAACGCGTTGGCGGCCAACGCGTTGATCTCGTGCGCCGCGTCGATCAGGCCGATGCGCATGGGCTGGGTGGCCGGGGTGCGGTACAGCCCCGCGCCCCATTCGCGCACGCCGTCAATCACGATGTCCCGCGCGTGATCGGCTCGACGCAGCACGTGCAAGTCGTTGTAGGAGGTAAGGACGAATCGCAGGTCCACGCGACGTCCGTCCCCGGTCGTGAGCTTGTCGGGATCGGGCTCTTCGTCGCGGTGGCCGCGCCGCACGGCCGTTCGCCACATGGCGTTGGCGTCGTCCAGGAACCGGTAGGCCTGGGACGTCTCGACCGGTTCGGGTTGACCGGCGCACCAGATCTCCTGCGCCAGCCGGATAGCGAACGTGCGGCGTCCGACGCCCGGCGGCCCAACGATCAGGTAGGTCTGAGCGGCCCGTCCCGCCCGCAGTGAGCCCTGGATGGCCCGGACGGCGTGGGCGTTGCCCACAAAGGGCCAGTCCATTAAGCCTCGACCGCCAACACCGTCACGATGTCGTTGATCGGGATGTGCAGTGGCAGCGACTGAACGAGTTCAAACGTCTCCGGACTGTAGACCGCCACGGTGCCCTGGTCGGCGCTGCCGACTATCAGCGACCCGCTGGTCGGATCCAGCGCAATTGCGCGGGGCGATTTGGCTACCGGCAACAGAAAGCGCGTTTCCAGGGTCTCGGCGTCCAGACCGGTCACCGTGTCAGTCCACTGGTTTGTGGCAAAGATCGTGGAGGTGCGTTCGTCCACCGCTAACCGGTTCACGCCTTCCTCCAAGCCGCGCGTCAGCTGCACCTCCAGCGTTTGAGGGTCCAGCCGACTCACACTGCCGTCGCGCAGGCTGGCCACGAACAGGCGGCCGGACGCGTCGCGGAGCAGCGCCTCCGGCCACGACGGGACAACGGCCCGGGCTTCCTGTTCGCCGGTTTCCACGTTGAAGCGGGCCACCGACGAGAACGGCCGGTTGGCGAGATAGACGGTCTTGCCGTCGCCCGTGGGCACGATGTCCCCCACGCCGGCCGGGACTTCCCAGTCGTGGATGACCTGGCGAGTGTCAGGATCCAGGACGAAGAGGTGCCCGCGGTCAAGGTCCGAGCCGGTGACGTACACGCGGCCGTTCGCGGGTTCCACAGCGATGTCGGCGGTGACCAAGGCCGTGGCGGGCGCGCGGTCGGTCCCCGCAAGGGGAGCCAGTCGGAACAGCGACCCGGTGCCGCCGGCCGACCCGGGTTCACTGCCCACTTGGCTCGGTTCGCCCGACCAGAGGCTCTGTTCGGCCCGGGGCTCCCTGCGCATTACGACGGTGGCGGTGGATATGACGTTTGGCTTGATTACGACGGATGTACGTTCCCCCAAGGGTTGGAAGTGGTTCTGGGCGGTGACGAGCACCTGGTACCGGCTGCCGCTGATCAGGTCGGGGACGGTGATGCGGCCTTGATCGTCGGTTCGCTCCGACTTGACGAAGACGCGGGTGCCGCGAATGTTCCAGAAGAGCCGCACAAAGGCGTCGGCCACCGGCTCGTCCTCGGTGTCGACGACGCGCACCTGAAGCGAGAACGTGAGCGGGATCGGCGGCCCCGCGGCGCCAGCCTCAGCCTCGATGACCTCGACGTGCGTAGCGACTTCGTCCACGGTGAAGGCGCGTCCGCGGTCTGGGTCCGACGCGATGGCCCAGGCCGCCGGCAGAACGCTGGCAGCCGGCGGCGGCAAGGGCGTGAGCGAGGGTAGATCGATCACCGCCATGGTGGTCGACGCCGGAGCGCCGACCAGGGGCACGCCGCCCGCCACGATCCGGCCGGCCGGGCCCACCGGCATTTGGAAGCGCACAGTCGACGGCTCGGTCTCCGCGACGGTGACTCCGACGGACCGGAGCACCTGGTAGCCGGGCACACGGGCTCGAACGTCGTACCCCTGACCCGGCGCCAGCCCGGTAAAGGCCGCGGTGCCGTTGGCCGCTACCGGCTGGATGGCCAGCAGGTCGCCGCGCAGGCCCAGTAGGTCCACGAATCCACTCGTGAGCGGTTGGCCGCTCTCCTCATCCACCACCGTGGCTTCAATGACGCCCGGGCCGGCGGTGACGTCGAATTCGGTTTCCGAGGCGCCCGCAAACTCCCCGCCGCGATAGCTGGCTTCCGCGCGAAAGCTGATGGCTGAGTGGGCGGTGAGCGGCAGCGTGGTGGGCAGTTGCGTCTCGACGGTGAAGGTCCCGGCCCGTGAGGCGATCACCTCGCCAACGTATACGGCGGGCGATGACATTCGCGCCGTGTCGATTTGGCCGTCAGCGGTCAGCGACGGACGGCCCGAGGCCACGATCATCTCCACCCGCACCAGCGTTCGCGGCACCCAGTCAATCCCGCGGATGGTGATATCAGACCCGGCCGCGCCGCTGGGCGGTTCGATCTGCAGTTCGGGACCGTGATCCTCGGCCAGGGGAAAGTCGCCGGTGATGGACGAGCCGTAAAGCCCCAGCGCCAGGATCACAAGCACCGGAATCAGCAGAATGGTCCCGGCGATGGCGGCGATTGTTAGCGCGCGGCTGGTGGACATAAATCCCGTTCGCGGGTCCGGACGGATCCAGTGTGCGACGGAACCGGCGCCCGCCGCCGCACGCCGCCCGCTAGGCGTGCGCCCGACGCCCCGGCGTCGCCTGAATTGTAGTCGGTTGGCGATTCGTCGCCGGGCCGCGCCTCAGGCGAGCTGGCGGTGTGTGCCGCGCGGCGAGCCCCGCCGGCCGCGAGACGCGTCGCTGCCGCCTGGGGTCAGCCGGACGACGACTCGCCGCCAGGCCAGGCTGGCCAGCTCGCGAACGCCCCGGTCTTGCGGCCCGAGTAGGCGATGGCGATGAGGCCACGCGCTTCGTCGCCGATGCCGACCAGCATGCCGTTGGCCCGGCCGCCGGCGCTGATGGCGATGACGCCGCTGGCATAGTCACCGGAGATTGCGATGACGCCGCCGGCATATCCGGCGGCGACGGCAACGATGCCAATCGCGTTGCCCGGGCTGATGGCCAGGATTCCCACGGCAACGAGCGGACTCAAGGCGACGGATCCAAGCCCGACGATGTAGGCGAAGCTGATCGCCCGGTCCCCGACGAACCAGTCCATCTCAACGACGCCGACGATCCCCAGGATCGTGACGATGACGGTGGCCAACAGCGTGGCAAGCGTGGCCAGGCCGGCCAGTCCCCGCAAGGCCCGTCCAACTCCGGCTTGTGCTGTGTCTGACATGACTGCCTATCTCCTTGGGGTGAGCGTAAGTGGGCGGTTGCGAGGTCTACCACTACACGGGCCGAGCCACGAAGCAACCCGAACGGCGAGGCACGATCACGCGGCCGTCTAACTCGGTGGCGGCGGTTGCGATGTCGCGCAGGTGCGGTCGCAGTCGGTCCGCCAACGCGTTGGCGTCGCCCGGACCGTCCAGGGCCGGCGCTCCGCGCAGGTGCAGCCCGGTGACATATAGCCTCAGCAAGGCGTCCACCGAAGGGAACGCCAGCATTTCGTCGCGGGCATGGACGTCCACGGTCTTGAAGGTGCGTGACAGGGTGTGCGCGCCGTTTTCCAATGTGAATCTGTCGCGGGCCGATGGCTCGGCGGCCCGCCTGGCTTGATGGGCCAGACCGGCCCGGCGACAGGCCTCCACGTGCCAGTCAAGCAACCGCCGCGCGGACGATTCACTATCGGCGCTGGCGAGGAGGGCGCCGCCGGGAGCCAGCACACGGCACAGTTCACGTACCGCGCGCGGAATGTCCCGGGCGGACGCCAGCACGTGCCCGGCGGTCGTGAGCTCGAACTGGCCGGGAGCGACGGGTAGCGCCTCGACGCTTGCGCACAGCCCATCGACTGCGTGGCGCGCACGCGTGGTGGCCACCGCTTCGGGCTGCCGGTCCACGGCCACGATCCAGGCGCCTGGCGCGGCCTGCTGGCAAAGAGCCTGTGTCATGCGCCCTTCGCCACACCCAACGTCCAGGGCGCTGTACACGCCGCGGATGCCAACCAGGCTGAGCTGCCAGTCGTAGAACGAACCGGCGGGCACAGCTGCTCCTTCAGCCCGCTTGCGAATCAACGGTTGCCAGGCGTCGCGTGGTGCGCCGACGGGCCTGCGGCTTCATACAGTCAGCATGTCCTGGCCGGGTCGCAGGCGACGATGCGCTTCGCGGGCGAAGTCCTCGCGCTCCACATCCCGCTGGCGTCGATAGGCCAGGATCAGGTTGCGGCAGATGCGCGCGGCGATTTCCTGCGGGCTGACCGACGCCAGGTGCTCGGGCCGCAGCGCAAAGCCGTGGGTATGCACGATCTCCTCGCAGTCGGCCTCCGTGAGCAAGCGGGCACGGTTGAACGGATCCAAGTACCGACGGTCCTGAGCGCCGGGATGGCGCAGGACGAAGTGGGCAGGCAGGCCGACGCCCTCCAAGGGCATCCCGACCCGCCGGGCCACCGCCAGGTAGACGACGGAGAGCGTGATGGGCAACCCGGTGCGGCGCGTGACGACCTGGTCCAGCAAGCTGTTCGCCGGGTTTGGATAGTCGGTGTGTGCGCCGTCGAATTTCCAGACGGCGTGCATGTAGGTGGCCAGGGCCTGGAGCGCCTGCTGCGGGTCGGCGGCGCGCATGGGATCCGGCGCTGCGTCGGCAAGTGCGTCGAGGAAGCGAAGAACTTCGTCGGCATCGATGCCGGGGTCGATGACTCGCGCAACCAGGAGCGCGCCGGTCTCGACCAGTCCACTCGGTTCCAGTGTGCGGAACCGGGCGAGCCGTTGCAGGGCGTTTTCGCGGTGGATCGCCGTTAGCGCCTCGGCGATTCGGTCCGGGTGGGTGGCCGTGCATGCCGCGGACTCCAGCGCCGCTACGGCGCGCTCGCCGGCCCGAGTGAGGTGAGCGACGACCCGGGCGCGAATGGCCGGATCATTGTCGGCAAGCAGGTTGACCAATGCCTGCACGGCTCGGTCGTTGGGTTGCGGCGACTGGCTAACGGTCATGCGCTCCAGCGGCGGCTGACGGCTCATGGGGTCACGCGCAGCGACCGAACACACGGTTGGATTCTGTCACGCACGTCGGAGCCCTGGCGGATCAAGCGGTTTGACCTATGACAGCCAGGTGAGCATGGGGCAGTATTAACGGCGAGACCCATAGGTTTGGGCGGAACGCAAGTATCGCTACGAGGGCCGTGTGTGCGGAACGGTCGGCGCGCGAGTGCTCACAAGGCCAGAGCGAGTTTAGGCCGACGCTAAAGCGTGCGAACTCTGGCACGCACGCGGACGATTGCTCTGTCCAGAACCCGGCGGCGCCGTGAGTCTCGGCACCGGCAACGCGGCACCCGCGGCACGGCACGTGGAGGTGCAAGGACTCTGGAAGGTCTTTGGCAACAAGCCGGAGCGCGCCCTGGACCCCGTCCATAGTTCCAAGTCTCGAAGTGAGATACAGGACGAACTCGGGCTGGTTGTCGGCCTGCGCGACGTGTCGTTCAGCGTGGACCAGGGGCAGATCTTCGTCGTCATGGGGCTCTCGGGCAGCGGCAAGTCGACCCTGGTGCGCTCGTTGATCCGGCTGGTCGAGCCGACGCGTGGCAGCGTACACATCGATGGCGACGACGTGCTGGCCTATTCGGCGAGCCAGTTGATGCAGTTCCGCCGGCAGAAAATCGCCATGGTGTTTCAGAACTACGGGCTGCTCCCGCACCGCTCCGTGATCGACAACGTCGCGCTTGGTCTTGAGATTCGGGGAGTCGATAAAGACGCACGCTATGGCATGGCGCTCGAGAGCATCGAAACCGTGGGCCTCGGCGGCTGGGAAGACTATCGCCCACGAGAGATGAGCGGTGGTATGCAGCAGCGAGTTGGCCTTGCGCGGGCGCTGGCAGTCAACCCCGACATGTTGCTGATGGACGAGCCATTCAGCGGCCTTGATCCACTCATCCGCCGGGAGCTGCAGGACGAACTTATCTCGCTGCAAACGAAGCTGAAAAAGACCATCGTATTTATCACGCACGATCTGAACGAAGCCCTGAAAATCGGCGATCGAATTGCCGTCATGCGCGATGGGGAAATCATCCAAGAAGGCTCGCCAGAGGAGATTGTCACTCTGCCCTCAGACGAGTATGTGACCGAATTCGTGCAGGATGTTTCGCGAGCCAAAGTCATCCAGGCCAGGGCCGTTATGCAGGAGTCCGATGTGGTCGTCTATGAACGGCAGGGGCCTCGCGCCGCGTTGCACATCATGGACAGCCACAAGCTGGAAGCCGTCTTCCTGATCGGTCGCGACTTCACGCTGCGGGGGCTGCTCACCAAGGACCGGGTCATGGCGCTCATTGACGAGCGGCGGAGCACCCTGGAAGGCGCGGACGTCGATCCGGCCACGACCACGACACCTGACGCTCTAATCGAAGACATCATTCCAATCGCGGCACAAACGCGGCATCCGATTGCCGTGGTGGGCGACACGCAAGCATTGTTGGGTGAGATTCGCCCCGGAGCGTTGCTGGCGGGAATGGCTGAAGGCAGGCAGGAGACTTAAGCATGGCTGGGGTCGACAGAGCGCCACCCGGCGAAGCGACCGCATCGTCGCGCAAGCCGCTCTCCTTGATTTGGCGCCACTATGCTTGGCTCGCGGGGCTTGCGCTGGTTGGCGTGGCGCTGCTTGTGAGCTTGTTGCTGTGGGGCACGGAGATGGGATTCCCGACGACGGTGTCCACCTCCGAGATTCCGACCGCGGGCGGCGGTTCCATCACGCTGGAGCGCACCGTGCGCGAAGTGACAAGCGGGGCCATTGACGATGCGGTCAATCGCATCACGAAGGATGGCAGCTGGCTGTTCGACGGACTGAGCGCCGCCGTGGACGTTGTGCTCGTTCAGATTGAAAACGGCCTCAAGTGGGTGCCCTGGCCGGCGATTGTGACCGGGCTTGCGTTCCTTTCCTTCGCCGCGGGTGGGTGGCGGCTGGTGGGATTCACGGCGGCCGCGCTGCTGTTCGTGGGCTTCATGGACTTGTGGGAAAACATGATCGACACCATTGCGCTGATGGTGGTGGCGGTGGTGATTGCCGTAGTTGGCGGCCTTCCTCTGGGAATCTTGAGTTCGCGGAGTCAGCTTGCCGACAACCTGATGCGCCCGATTCTTGACGCGATGCAAACCATGCCCAGCTTCGTCTACCTGCTGCCGGGCATCCTGGCCTTCGGCCTGGGGAAGCCGGCCGGGATTTTCGCCACGATCATTTACGCCGTGCCGCCCGTCATCCGCCTGACCAATCTGGGGATCCGCCAGGTTCCGAGTGAGACGATTGAAGCCGTTCGATCATTCGGCGCGTCACCGCTGCAGCTACTTACGAAAGTCCAGATTCCCATGGCCCTGCCGACGATCATGGCGGGAATCAATCAAACGACCCTGATGGCCCTGTCCATGGTGACCATCGCCAGCATGGTGGCTGCCGGCGGCCTGGGTGACAACGTGCTACGGGCGCTGCAAAAGAACGAGCCGGGCAATGGGGCAATTGCAGGACTGTCCATCGTGTTTCTGGCCATCATCATCGACCGCCTCACGCAAGCCGTGTCTCGCAGTCGGCAAGAGATGCTTCGTTCAGTAGGATAGTTGCTCTAACAGTACAGACATTTGGTTGCTCTAACAGTGCAGAAATTTAGTTGCTCTAGCCGTACAGATAATATTGTGTCAGACAGGTGATCTCGTGGCCGTTTTCGCATGGGTTTGACGAGGCTGTATTGATCAGTTAGACTCAGCGTGAGAGTCGCACTTTGCAGACTGTGCAAAATGCTCTGTTGTGCAAAGCAGCAGCACTGATTTCCCAACATCGGTTTGCGGCAGACCGAAACCATGGATGGCTGTTCATGCCGTCCCGTGAGGAGTGGAGGATATTCCATGAAACACTTCAGTAGGCGGCGAATCCTGCAGCTGGGGACGCTCGGCGTTGCCGGCGGGGTTATTGCAGCCGCGTGCGGCGAGACGCAGGTTGTCGAGAAGATTGTCACGCAACAGGTTGAAGTCGAGAAGATCATTGAAAAGGAAGTGCCTGTCGAGAAGGTCGTCGAGAAGATCGTCACTCAGGAAGTGGTTGTCGAAAAGGTCGTCGAGAAGATGGTCGAGGCACCCGCCGCAGAGAAGCGGACACTCGTCTTCAGCGACCTCAACTGGACCAGCGCCCAGATACAGAACCGGATTGCCCAATACATCGTTGAGAAGGGCTACGGATATCCCACGGACGTAGTGTTCGGAGCTACGCTCCCGTTGTTTCAGGGCCTGCGCCGCGGTGACAGCCACATCACCATGGAAATCTGGCTGCCCAACCAGGATGAAGCCTGGGCAGAGGCGCAGACGGCGGGTGAGGTGGTTTCTATTGGCGAGAGTCTGGGGAAGGACTGGCAGTCGGCGTTTGTCATTCCTGCCTACCTGCAGGAAGAGTATCCGGACTTGGACAGCGTTGAGGACCTTAAGGAGGAGCAGTACAAGGCGTTGTTCCGAACGACGGAATCGGGAGACAAAGCGCGACTCGTTTCATGTGTAATTGGTTGGGCCTGTGAAGAGGTGAACGCCGCTCAGATTGAGGCCTACGGCCTGTCGGATCATGTGCATATCGTCAATCCGGGTGACGGGGCGGCCGCGAATGCCGACCTGTACGGCGCCTATGAGCGGGGCGAGCCCTGGCTTGGGTACCAATGGGGCACGAACGACCCGTCGCTGGTGCTAGACCTCGTGCGGCTCACGGAGCCCGAATACACGGACGAATGCTGGTTCACCACCAAGGCCTGCGCGTACGAAGACGCAACCATCTTGATCGCGGTGCATCCCGACGTTCTGACCGCCGCGCCCGATGTGGTGGAGATGTTGAGGGCCTGGGGCCTCAACATTCAGGTCTATAGCACAATTGCCCAATGGCAACGAGAAAACGACGGCGCGAGCTCCAACGACGCCGCCCTCTGGTGGCTGAAGAGCAACCCCGATATCTGGACCGGGTGGGTTACGGCTGACGCGGCAACCGCTATCCAGTCTGCCCTGGACGCCAACGAGACGCCTGACGGTTGGCCGGTGGAATAGAACACCGCTCCGCCGCCGCTGGCCCCAGGTACGCGTACCTGGGGCCAGCGGTGTGGAAGAAAACGATATGCGTGGCCAGCTTTAAAGTTCAGGTTATGTCAAGCAATTTGGTGTAATTTTGCGCTGGCTCTTATAATTGACCTTGCGCGCCGCATCCGGCGCGATCTTCTCCCCACACTGTCAACCCACTCGTCGCGCCTCCGAACACGCGCCTGCGCCGACGATGACCCGCCCCCGCGCGCTGGCCGCGCGCCCTGTCAGGACTAACCCACCGTGAGCCGAGCACTTGATCGTCTGCGAACAGCCTTTGGCCAGCCCGACCCCGAATTTGCGCCGCTGGCGCTCTGGTTTTGGAACGGCCGGCTGCACGAAGCCGAAATTGGTCGACAGATCAAGGAGTTCGCGGACAAGGGCTTCGGCGGCGTGTTCATGCACGCCCGCGAGAGCCTGCAGACCCCATACTTTGGCGAGCGGTGGTGGGACGCGGTGGACTATGCCGTCCGCAAGGGTCGCGACGCCGGCCTCAAGACCTGGATCTACGACGAATACGCCTGGCCCAGCGGACCCGCGGGTTCGCCCGGCGGCCGCAACGGTCAGACCGAGTCCGCCGTGCTGGCCCAGGGCAGCGAGCACCACGCCAAGACCCTGACACGCATGTTCCACGATGTCGAAGGTCCGGCTGAGGTTGGGCTGGAAGGCCGCTTTCCAGCCGGTACGCCGTTGATCCAGGTTGCCGCCCGGCTGGATGCGAGCGGCGATTTGGACCCCGAGACACTGGTGGACGTGACCAAGCTGAATACCTGGGAGTGCCCCGAGGGCGTCTGGCGTGTTTTCGGCTTCTCCGTTCGAACCGCTGACGACCGGATCGACTACCTGCGCCCAGCGACGGTCAAGGCCTTCCTGGACGCCGCCTACGAACGCTACGCCGAGCGCCACGCGGAGGCATTTGGCGACGGCATTCCCGGCGTCTTTTTCGACGAGCCGTACATCGCCGCCGAGCCAATGCCCTGGACCGATGACCTGCCGGCCCGGTTCAAGAAGGACAAGGGATATGACCTGCTGACCTCACTCCCGCTACTTGTGCTGCGCGGCGGGAACGACACCGTCAAGGTTCGCTGTGACTTCTATGAAACGGTGGCCGCGCTATACGAGGAGGCGTGGTTCGCGCAGATCAGCGCGTGGTGCCAGCGCCGCGGCCTGGAGTGGACGGGGCACACCGAAGAGCACGTGGCCTCCCATCCGGCCCGGCAGGGCGACTACTTCCGCGGCCTGCGCCACCTCTCGATCCCGGGCACCGACCATCACGGATTTCGCTACGCCAGACCGCGAACGGTGCAGGCGGCGGAGGTCAAGCCGGCCGTATCGGTTGCGGCCATGATGGGTCGGCCACGGGTGATGGCCGAAGCCTTTGGCGGCGCCGGCTGGGGCGTGACGCTGGACGAGATTCGGCACGGCGCCAACCTGCTGGCCGCCTACGGCGTGAACATGCAGGTGCTGCACGGGCTCTTCTATTCGATGGCCACCGCTGAAGCTGCGGACGACTGGCCGCCCAGCCTGGGTCATCAGAATCCGTTTTGGCCGCACTTCAAAGGCGTGTCCGACTACATCGCCCGCTTGTCGGCGGTGGTGGGACATTCGAGATCCGCAACCACGGTCGGCGTGCTCTATCCCTGGACCAGCATCGCCGCCAATACCGCTAACGGCCGGCCCAACGCGCGAGCGCGCGAGATTTCGGAGGCGTACGAGGGTCTGATTGACGGGCTGAGCGACCGCAATATCGACGTGCAGATTGTGGACGAACAGTTCATTAGCCACGGGAACGCACGCCTTGAGAATGGCCGCCTCCGGCAGGGTGCGCTGACCGTGACGAGCCTGATCCTGCCGCCGACCCCTGTCATCGGTCCACGGGCGATGCGCCGGCTGGGCGCCTTTGTGCGCTCGGGCGGCCAGCTCATCGTGATGGGCGAGTGCCCATCGGGCAGCAGTGAGGGCGGTTGGAGACATCGCCCGATCACACGCGCGGTACGAGAGCTCTTTACCGACGCCTCCCAGACGCCGGAGGGCGCGGCCGTCCGCAAGGGCCGCACATTCCAGGTTCCGGAGCAGTTGCCCGACGCGCTCGACCGGATCGCCCAGATCCTCGCCCCCGGCACGACGGTCGACAGCGAGGCCAACGTGATCGTCGTACCGCGTCAGCTCGATGGCGCCGAAGTGCTGCTGGTCGTCAATCGATCCCCGGACGAGGCAACCGCCACCGTTACCACGGATGTGCCCGGGCGCCCCGAGTCCTGGGATCCTGAAACCGGCAATACCGAGCCGCTGGCGACGACCAGATCGCGCCGCCGACGCCGATTTACGTTGGACCTGCCGCCCCGCGCGGCCCGCGTTGTGGTCTTTGACACCTCGGTCCGGGCCTCGCGCCAACGCGCACCCCGCGAAACGAAACGGCAGCAGAAGGATCTGGAGTTCAAGACGGACTGGACCTTCGCGCTGGACGGTGGGATTCCGACCGGCCAGGGATCGATTCGGCGTTTCGAACTGCCGGTGATGCGCGTCGCCAGCTTCTCGTTGGGCTCGGGCCGCCTGGAGCAGCTGCGCGACCCGGAATTCAATGACTCCGAGTGGCCCGAGACCTGGCTGGCGCAGGCCGGGGCCGACACCATTGGCAACTGGCGAGCCAGTTGGATCACCGGGGTCCGGAAGCACGGCGGCTGGGCCGTCAAGCGAACCAGCGATCAACACCGGCGACTGCGGTTCATACGCACGATCGATCTGACCGAGCCGCCCATTAAGGCGTGGGCAACGTTTGTGGGCGTGGACCGCGTGGCCGTGTACATGAACGGCACGCAACTGGGCGAGTCGGAGGACTGGTCCAGCCCCGTGACCTACAACATCATGCCCTACCTGCGTCCAGGCCAGAACACGATCGTCGCCGACGTGGAGTGTGCGTCCGACGCGCCGATTTCATTCCTCTTCGAAGGGCAGATCGATCTGCGTTCGGGAGGCTCCATCGCCATCGTGTCCGACGACGAGTGGGAGGTTCAGGCCCCGCCGAGCGAGGTGTGGTCCGGTCTGGCGTATGAGCGCGACACGCCGCTGGTGACCTGGGAGCGCGGCCGCCCGCCGGTTGAGCCCTGGCGGCACATCCCGCTGCTGGGCGAGCCGGTCGCCTTCCCTCGGACGCTCGTGTACCGGCAGCGCCTGCCGGCGGGCTGCGTTGGCATTGGCATTCCCAACATCAAGGGCGCCCACAAGGTCTACGTGGATGTCCGGGAACGCACCCCCGACATTCAGGGCATCTACAACATCACGACCGGCCGGATGCTGACGGTGGAGATCGAGGCGGCCGAGTTTTCCAACGGCATCCTGGCGCCGCTAGCGCTGTTTACGCGGCCCACGACCGTGGCGCTGCAGCCGTGGGCCAACTTTGGCTACGGCTGGTATTCCGGCACCGGCGTCTATGAGCGCAGCTTCGATCTCACGGCCGAACAGGCGAATTCGGAGGTGACGCTGGACCTGGGCGACGTGCGCCATCACGCGGAGGTATTCGTCAACAATCGGCGCGTCGACGTGCGGCTCTGGCCGCCCTACCGATTCGAACTCAGCGACTTCGTTCAGACCGGGTCCAACAACCTGCGCGTGCGCGTGAGCAACCTCTACGCGAACGAGATGCGCTGGAAGCGGGACGAGACGAAGATGGGGAACGCCTGGCACCGCTACTGGCACGAGGACAATATTGAGGCCGAGTCGCTCGTCTCAGGACTCCTTGGCCCGGTGCAACTGCGAGTGAATCAGCCGCCGCCTGCGCCGACCGAGGCCGCGGGCGACTGACCAAGGCCCGCGTAGTTGCGCACGAAGTTGTAGATGCGGCCTTTGTCGTAGGCGTCCAGGCGCTCGATCCGGCCCCAGGCCGTCAGCGCCACCGCCGTCTCGGCCGGCAGGCCGGCGTCCGGCTGCACGATCACGTCGTGTCCCTCGAACTCGGCGGCGAGTTGCCGCATTTCGGCTTCCAACCCAGCGTCCTTGAAGTGAACGATCACGAAGCCACGGGAGAGATTGGCGACCTGAATCTCGTCCACCAGGGTGTCAGTCCGGTAGCCATGCGCGGCCAGTTGCGTCACGTGCGGACCGGAGGTGGGCGGATCGGTGGCGTATGGCTCGTGCGGGTCGTTGACCGAGTTCAGGATCGTGGCTGCCTGCTGGTCCGTCTCCTCGCCGGGACCAGGAGGGCTGGCCTGATTCAAGCAATACAGGTTGAGCGGGATGAAGAGGGCCATTACCGCAATCATGTATAGCCAGAATCCGCGACCCAGGCCGCCCTTTTGCTGGTTGCCCTGTCGACCCTTGCGCTGCTCGCGTTGTTTGCCCTTGGCACCGTTCGACGCGCGGCTGCTCTTGGCGGCGGCGCTGGACTGGCCGCCACCGGACTGGCGGCGGGTACGACGACGGCGGCGCGATGCCATAGGGGTTCACCTGCGGACGGACTGCCGCGAGTATAGGGAAGCCGGGCCATGGCCTCGTTACCATGTGCGCGTTCGCGCACCAACGGGCGATTGCCGCCTGTGTCGCCTGCCCCGCGTCTAGCGCCGACTGGCCGCCGGATCGGTCGTCGAACGATCCTGGCAGCTGCCGCCGTAAGTCTCCCATCCATCCTGGCCAGCCGGGTTGGCGCCTTGCCCGGACTCGGACGTACCACGGTGCGCCGCGTCGCGTTTGATGCGGCCCTGGGCCACAACATTGCCGACCTGACCATTCGTCTCCACGGGGTTGCACGCGCGGCCAACCTGCTGGCGTTCTACAACGCCTCGGGCGGCCTTTCGCGCTGGGGCCACGCGGTTTCCGAACCGCTGATCGAAAACGACATGCTGGTCCAATACTTCCAGCGAGGCGTGATGGAGTGGTCCGGCGAAGCGTCCAGCGCTGGACCTGTGCCGCGCCTCGTTTGGGACTTCATCGGCGGTGGTCTGGAAGGCAGCACCGACCTGGGCTTCGAAGAGGGAACGGTAAACCCGCACGTCGGTCTCCCCCTCGGTCCCTTTGGACATGTGGTTTCGAACCAGTCGGTCGAAGGCGAGGACACCGGGTTTCTTGATGCGTTTCGAACGTTGGGCGGCGCGGCTGGACTGGGATTTCCCAAGACGGAGGCCCGACGCGACACCGGCGAGCCGGGCACGGTAATTGATCCGACTGCGGAAGCGGGCGTCATCCGGCAGTATTTTCAGGCGGGCGTCCTGGAATTCGCCCCCGGCCACGCCGAACCGGTGCGCCTCAGGCTCAGCGGCGACACCGTTCGAAATTTGGTCTATCCCGCCGGCCTGTGGACGCTGCTTCGCAGCTTTCGGCCAACCAGCCCGCTCAGCGCAGGAGAGCGCATTGATCTGGAGGTGCTTGAACGCCGGGTAGGCGCGGTGGTCGCCGGCGCACCCCGGCCCCCGGCCGGCTTCAGCATTGAAACGGTACTCAGCACAGCCGACCTCGGGCTGCCGGTTGCCCTGGCCTACGGTCTGGACGACCGGCTCTACATTTCGATGTCGAACAACGCGATCCTCACCCACGCTGGAATCGCCGGCGCCGAAGCCCCGGTGGCGTTTGCCCAGGGACTGGATCCGCTGGGAGTGGACGAGCCACGCGGCGTTGCCTCTATCGGCGACGCCGTGTACGCCTCGGTGCGACAGAAAGTCATCCGGCTGCGTGACACGAGTGGAACGGGCGCCGCTGACGAGTCCGTGGAGATCGTGACCGGACTGCCGGAACGGGCCGAACTGCTGCATCGCAACAACGGGATCGCGGCAGGACCGGATGGTCTGCTGTACCTGGCCGTGGGCAGCACCAGCAACCTTGGGGAAGAGCCGGAGACCGAACTCTCCGGCACAATCCTGCGCATTGCCCCGGACGGATCACGCGTTGAGGTAGTTGCGCGTGGATTCAGGAACCCATTTGATCTGGCGTTCGCGCCCGATGGCCAACTCTTCTGCACCGACAACGCCCCGGACGTCGCAGTGCGCGCCGCTGACGACGCGCCGGACGAACTCAACCACGTGATCGAAGGCCGCGACTACGGGCACCCGGACGTCTGGGGCGAGGCGCCCGAGGGCTCTGAAGTCGTGGGCCCTGTGGCCGCGCTGCCGGCCCACGCCGCGGCTACCGGGATCACGTTTTTCACCGGCCCGCAAGCGGGTGCGTTTGCCGGGGATGCGCTCATCGCCACCTGGGGGCCGGGCCTCGGCCGAAGCTCTTATACGCACAATGTCCTGCGCGTCCACCTGGAACCGCAGGGCGAGACCTATATCGGCGACGTACATCCCTTCGTGACCGGCCTCGACCGCCCCACCGACGTCGTCATCGCACCCGACGGCGCGGTGGTGATCAGTGACCACGTTGGCAGGGTCATCTACCGCGTTACGCGCCGCTAGGTCACGGACCCGCAGCGGATCCAAGTCAAGTGGATCAGGGGCGTGGCGACCTAGGTGCCGGGTTGCCAGTCAAGCGCGCGCTGGAGGTTTGCCAGATACTCGGCGAAGGCGCGACGGCCGATCGAGGTGGCCTGAATCCACGTGCGCGGCTTGACGCCGTCGAATTCCTTCTCAATGACCAGGTAGCCGGCATCTTCCAGCCTGCGCAGATGCGTCGTCAGGTTTCCGCCTGTGAGATTGAGTGTGTCCTGGATGAAGCCATAGGCCAGCCGATCCGTCTCAGGCTGACCAACCAACATCGTCATGATTCGCAGCCGAGTGGACTGGTGAATGGTCTCGTTGAGGACGATGGACCCGTCGGTCAATGGTTGTCGCTCCAGCGGATCCATGCCGCGCCCAGCGCGACCACGAGCAGCGTGGCCCCTGCCGAGATCACCATCGCGGCATCGCCCGCGAAGTGGCTGGACAAGAAGAACGGTGTCGCAAAGCCCAGGCCCACGGCCACCAGCACCGGACGGTGCAAGATGCCGAACAGGATGTAGCCCAGGGCCACGATGCCGATGGAGACTCGCGCGATCGTGATTCCCTCGACATCGGGCCTCCAGAGGCCGGCCGCGAGGGGAATGACAAACGCCGCGCCGGCGACCGTCAGCCAGAAGAAAAATACGCGGAGTCCCGCTCGCTGCGAGGCAGATCCCGCAGCGTTCATGGCGCTGGCGCGGTGCCCAAAGATGG
>WTFW01000002.1 GCA_011523785.1 Chloroflexota bacterium
GCATAGAACACTTGAAGATTGCGTCCCTAAGCAGCGTCTCCGCCATTGCGGGATCCGAGATTGGGCGCCCCGGCTGGAGCAGCCGGATCCCATCCAGCGACAGCGGCGGATAGCTTGGCCGCCCAGCCGGCGCGACGTACCGGTCCGCCGATCGGGATTCCGGCGGAGCCCAGTCGATAACTTCCGGCGGCTGGGTGGAGCCGTGGATGACGTCGATCGCCGGCGGTGCACTGCATTGACATCACCAGGCTCAGCCCGCTGAGTCTGGCAAGAGCCTCGGGAGACGGAAAAGAACAGCGTCTCCTTGATGAAGTCAACGCCGAATGCAGCTGCTCTCATGTCGAGAGGTGGAAGGGCGACGGAACAACCTTGGAATTGAGATCGATTAGATCCGCCTGCCACCCTGCGGTCATGCAGACGGAACGGGTGTGTGAGACTCGGGTGGAATGGCACCGGCGGTCCGGCGCCGGAGAACTTGATGAGGACTGACGATGGCTGAGAGCGACCCCGCTTCCGACGCACTTTGCGACGTGGTTTATGGCCTGGCCGTGGTGGGCACGGTTTCGGCGGACGGTGAGCCGAACGGGATGACGGCGAACTGGATGTCGCAGGTTTCGTTCGATCCGCGGGTATTCGCCGTGGCGATTCAGGACACGGCGCATACGCGCAAGAACATTGACGAGACGGGGGTGTTCAGCATCTCGGTGTTGCCCGAGGGGTCAAAGGACCTGTCGCTGAAGTTCACGGCGAAGTCGACGAGCGGCGAGGGCCGGCTGGAGGGCGAGCCGGTAACGACGCATGAAACAGGGACACCGGTGCTGGACGCGGCGACGGCGTGGTTCGAGTGCAAGGTGGTGTCGTCGTCGCAGCCAGGCGACCACGTCGTGTATTTCGGCGAGGTGATCGGCGGCGGCATGGGTGAAGGCACGGCCACGACGCTGCGCGACACGGGGATGAGCTACGCGGGGTAGGCCGGGGTGCGGTCGGGAAACCGGTTGCGCTAGGGTTAGGCGTGAGCCAGGTTTCGGACAGGTAGAACCATGAGCCTGTGGATTCGAACAGCACGTCGGGGAATCCAGCGTTCGTCGCTGGTGGGTGTTGCGTTCCTGGTGGCGCTCAGCCTGGCGTTGGGCGCCTGCGGCGACGAAGAGTTGAAGCGCCAGGACTACAGCACGGCGATTGCGCCGGAGCGCTGCGGCGGTTCGGGGGGCGGTCCCTGCTAGACGGAGACCTCGGCGTGACCCGGAGGTGGGTGCCAGGAAGACTCCTCAGCGGTTTCGGCCGAGGACGGCCGAATCTGCCCCGCCCCTAGAAGACCTTTGCATAACCCAGGGGTGGGTGCGCGGAAGACCCCTCACCCCAACCCTCTCCCCCAGGAGAGGATTAAGACGCGGCTGCACATTCGAGGACGTGGGGCGTTTTGCAAAGGTCTCTCCCCTGGGAGAGGGTGAAGAGCCGCCCCGCCTTCGAGGACGTGGGGCGTGCGGCTAGCCGGGGGTCCAGGCGGTGACGGCGGGCCACCAGACGGGGCGGATGATCATCATGGCGAAGGCGAAGAGTACAAGGACCGCCAGGGCGATCCAGCCGACGACCCAGCGCCGCCAGCCGATGGTCCATTGACGGCCGGCGCGGAAGTGGACTTCGGCCGGGAGCATGACGCCTAGCCAGATGGCGGTGGCGAGGCCCATGGCGACGGTGCTGGTGACGAGGAAGGTCGGGCTCATTCGATAGGAGTTGGTGAGCGCAAGGCCAAGGCCGCTGGCGAGCAGGAGGGTCATGGCCGGCGCGGTGACCCAGCGGTTGAGGGCGCGGAGCACGGGTTCGGTGGGCAGACCGTCCGTCCAGCCACCGGCGAGGGCCATGCGGCGCCCCTGGACTACGACGATGAGAGCGCCGGTGAAAGCGCCCAGCGCCGCCGTGCCACTGAACTGGTGGATGACGAGCAGGAAGTTCCAGAGCTCAAGCGTCACGGCAGACGGGTCAAGAGCGCCGGACGATCAGACGCGCCAGCGCTCCTTGATTTCATTCGGGACGATGACGCCAAAACGGATTTCGGTGTCGGCGGAGGGCTTGTAGCTGATGGTGGCGGCGCGGGTGCCTTCGGGGACTTCCCAGCTGCGCCAGCCACGTTCCTCGCCGCCGGGAGGGGGTCCGGCGTTGGCCAGCCGGGCGGCCGGAGCGGCCTGGCGGGCGATGCCGGTGCCACCGCCCGCGAGCTCAAGGGTCATGACTTCAGGATCAAGGTTGATGGAACCACTGCCGCTGTTTTGCACCTTGAAGTGAGCGGAGATGAACATGAATCCGGGCTCGGCGTTATCGAAGTTGCCGAAGGAGCGGGTGGCGCCGACCTCGGTGAGGGTGATGTTGGCGCCGCCGCGGTCAATGGTGTCGCCAACCTGAGCGTCCACGGGCCCCGGCGGGTCGGCGGCAACGGGCGCATCGCTCTCCGATTCGCCACAGGCGGCCAGGGCGACAACAAGCACGACGCCGAGTAGCGCGCCGACCATGGCGCGACGAGGGATGCGGAATCGGGACATCAGCTACAACCTCGGGCGTGGGAACGCGCGCCAGCCTAGAGTCCGTCTTAGCTTATCGTACGTCGCGCGCGAGCCGACTATGTGCGCGGGCTCAGGTGGACGCGACCCGACAAGTGCGGAAGGGCTGAGAGTTGAGACCCGGTGGCGACGATTACTATCCCTGGGCATGCGGAGCACAGCTATCAGACGTGGCGAAGGTCCGACGTCACCTGCCAGCGTTCGCGGACCTCGTCCGACAAAGTGAAGCCAAAGCGGATCTCGACGCCCGGAAGCGGCCGGTAGCTGAGGGTCGCCGCACGTGTGCCCTCGGGCACTTCCCAACTGCGCCAGCCGTCGAATTCCTCCCCTGGCCCCGGTCCGGTGTCTCGCAGACGGCTGCCGGGGGTGACAATCCAGGGTCTACCAACGGTCCCGTCGGAGAGTTCGAGCACGAGCGCGTCCGGCCCCTGTGCCGGGACCTGTGCAGCCGAATTGTGTATCGAGATCCGAGCCGAAATGAAGACCTTGCCGTCGGCGGCTTGTTCGCGGCGGTCGAAGGATCGCGCCGCGCCGGCCTCAAAAACGGTGATGGTCACGCCTTCACGCTCGACGGTTTCGCCTGGAGTCGCGTCAATTGGTCCTGGTGGATCGACCCGGGAGCTCGCACCGCCGGAGGCATCACCAGCAGACTCACCGCAGGCGGTCAGCGTCAGAGCCAGAACCAGGGCAGGTAGAAGGCGCCACACGCGAAACTTTGAGCGGGTGACCGGCAGTCGGCTGAGGGTCACAATGCTAAGCAGCCTGTAGGAAGGTCGCGGAGAATCTTAGCCCGATACGGGAACGCCAGGAGGCGCAGGCGCTCGGACTCGTGCCAGATCGGCCGCCAGGACGATGATCGAAGGCAAGGAAACTCCGGCGGGCCAGGTACGCCGGGGACTACCATCGCGTGCCTGGCCCAGCCGATGTTTGACCGAGGTCTCGGTTCGCAGCATCATTAGACAAGGTATCGGGGGCGCCGTGCATAAGCGGCTGCGCTCGGACGTTTCCGCTCGGGGAGGCGCCGGATGATTTCGAAGTCGATTCGCCGCGCGGGGCGCGCGGGGAAAGTTGCTGGTGCCGGGTTGCTGCTAACCCTCGCCTTTACGCTGACGGCATGTGGCGATAGCGAGCCAAAGCGAAGCGGCGAGTTCAAGCTGAACCCCGGCGACTTCTACTGCACGGGCTACAAGGAAGGCAGCGTAGGCAACGCGAACCTGCTGCCGGGCGACCACTACTGGGAAGGCACCCTGGGACAGGACTGCGACCAGTAAGGTAGAGATAAGCGCCGAGCCAGGCGCTGGTTCTCGCTGGCTGTGTTTCGTGTGGTCGGGATGACTGCGATTGATCGTGCCGCGTAGCTATCCGCGCGAGGTTGCCGAGGGCGTGTTCGCCCTGGGCGGGTGGTGGGGCGCGCTGGCGTACCTCGCGATTGGCGCCGAAACGCTGCTGATTGATACCGGAGTGGCCCGCGTAGCGGGAGCGATTCAACGAGCCATCCAAAAGACCGGGGTCAGCCCGTCGGCCATTGATCAAATCGTACTGACGCACTATGACTACGATCACTCGGGAAGCGCGGCGCAACTGGCACGAGACCTTGACGCGCCAATTGCGATTCACGCGGCGGACGCGGCGCTGGTGTCGAATCCCTCAGACTGTCCGGGCTTGCGCCGGTTGCTGTATCACCGGCCAGTCCCCCAAGTGCTGCGCTGGGAAGCGCCCGAGATCGCGACGACCCTGGACGAAGGGGATACGGTGGGCGACTGGCAGGTGCTGCACACGCCCGGTCATACGCCCGGGAGCATGAGCCTGGTGCGGGACGACGTGGGGATTGTGGGAGACGCGCTGGTGTACATGCTCGGCAAATTGCGTCCGAATGTGCGGCACCTTTCGACCGACATGGCGGCGCAGGAGGCATCGACGCGACGGCTTGCAGATACCGGATTGCGGACCGTGCTGCCGGGGCACTATGCGCCATGTACGAGGCCCGGTGCGGTAGAAGAATTGCGGCGGCGGCTGGCAACGTAATTCGGGGATGTCGAGTGCGCTTCGGGTAAGCTGGCGCTCGCTTTGCCGGGATGTACCAGGGCGTGGGCAAAGCCGCCTGGAAGGGATTCGAGAATGTTCTCAACTCGTCGGTCAGCCTCCGTGGGCCTCGCGCAGGTGCGAACCCCGCCAG
This sequence comes from Chloroflexota bacterium, assembly GCA_011523785.1. Classification (GTDB taxonomy): domain Bacteria; phylum Chloroflexota; class UBA11872; order UBA11872; family UBA11872; genus UBA11872. The sequence continues at coordinate 4,732 of WTFW01000002.1, forward strand.
CCCTTCGACAGGTGGCCATGGCCGCCCTGGCGGTCCTCGTGGCGCTGGCCTTCACGGTCTTCGGCTCCGTTGCGCGGGCCTCGGCGGTGCAGGCGGACTGCGAGTTCGTGCTTGGCTTCGGGGCGCTGCAGGCCATGGCCCCGAGCACGGTAGGCGAGTGCGTGGACAACGAGCAGCACGATCCGAGCGACGGGATGACACGCCAGCGGACGTCGAGCGGCGTGCTTCTGTGGGACAAGGCGACGAATTGGACGGGATTCACCGACGGATACCGCACGTGGGTCATCGGCCCTACAGGCCTGCAGGACCGACTGAGCATCGATCGGTTCGACTGGGAACCGGCATCGATTGCCGTGGGGGCCACCGCTGAGGCGGACGCCGCGACGCTCGCGTATGTGTCGGCAGCCATTGCCGCGTACGAGCAGAACGGCCTGGACGCAACCGCGGCGCACTACAACAGCGAGGCAAGTATCGAAGGCGGACGCTCGCTAATGATGGTCGACCGATCGTCCCTGACGCTGCTGGCCGCACCAATCTTCCGCAACCTCGTGGGCGCCACGCTGCCGAGGGGGCACTCGCTCTTGCGGGTCGTCAGCGCCGTGACGGACGACGGGTTCTGGCTGAACCACTTGCAGACGAATCCCGTAAACGGTCAGCGCGAACCGCGGCGAAGCTATTTCGTTTTGCACGACGGCATCGTCTTCAGTTCCGGGCACTTTTCGGTGCGGGCGGACCTGGCCGGCGTTATCCGGGAGTACGTGAGCCACGCGATCGGGCGCTACCAGACGGAGGGCCTGGAGGCGACCATCGAGCACTACAACAGCGATGCAAGCGTTGACGGCTACCTGTATTTGTTCCTGATGGACCCCGATGACATTTACCTGGCCCACCCGATCTTTCCTCACTTGATCGGAACCGACATCAAGGATGTCGTTGGATCGAACGGATACGAGCTCGGCAAGGAAATCGCCAAGGCCACACCGGAGGGGCATTGGGTGGAGTACCCGTGGCCGAATCCGGCGACAGGTCGCGAGGAGCCCAAGACGGCGTGGGTCGTTCGGCACGACGGTCACATCTTCGCGTCGGGCTACTACACGCCGGACCCGAGCGCCGAACCGCCAGCGTGGGTTGGCGCGGATCCACGCGAGTACACGGTGGAATACGTGCAGCAGGCCATCGAGCGTTACGAGCGCGACGGGCTGGAATCGATGACGAACTACTACAACAGCACGGCGGCGTTTGAAGGTCAGTTCTACCTGTTTGCGATGGATGCGAACGACATCTACTTCGTCCATCCGCTCTTCCCGCGGCTGATCGGCACGGACATCAAGGACGTGGTGGGGTCGGACGGGTTTGAGTTGGGCAAGGCGATCGCCGCAGCAACCGAGGAAGGGGTCTGGGTCGAGTACCTGTGGCCTCACCCGGTGACGCTGCAGGAAGCTCCGAAGGTCACGTTTGCCATTCGGCACGACGGGCGGATCTTCGCCTCGGGCTACTACCCGGTGGCCGACGATCCGGCAGCCGCGACGATGGCGTACGTGCAGGCCGCGATCGATCGGTACGAGCGCGACGGCCTGGAGGCAGCGGTCGCCTACTACAACAGCAGGGAGAGCTTTGACGGCGCGTCATTCCTGTTCCTCATCGATGCAAACGACCTGTACCTGGTGAACCCGCTGATCCCGCAGCGGATTGGTACGGACGTGAAGCTGGTGCGGGCGCGCGGCCTGGACGGCATGGTCTACAACTACGGCCAACAGGTTGCGCGTGTAACCGAGGAGGGCCAGTGGTTCAGCAACCTGCGGCCATCAGCCCAGGGCTCCGGCAGCGCCACGCACGTGTGGGCGATTCGGCACGACGGGCTGATCTTCGGATCGGCGTATTTTGATGACGAGTAAGGCGTAGGCGGGCACTCTCCCACGGAGAGCGCCTCGCAAAGAGCCTCGCCGGCGGCAGATGCCGCCGGCGAGGCTCTTTCTCACACGGAGCAGCGGCCATCCGCCTGGTCTGGTTGCTCCGGCGCGCCACGAGCACTTGTGAGCGGCGGGCCCCACACACGGCCACACCAGCTGACACGGCCCAGCGAGGCAGCTCCTCTGAACCGACTGTCCGGCCGCCACGGCGAGCGGCCACGTCGCGCAGAGTCAAGGCCGACCATACCATCAGGCAAGCCCCGCACAGGACCCGGGATCAGGCCGACCCGGCCGCCAGCGGCCGAAATCAAACGGCGACGCTAGGTCGCCTGACCCGAGGCATGTCGTTCAACCCGGCACGTCACAATATCGACGCCGTAGTACTTGCGATGATGGACCGACGACGCGTAGTGCCGCAGCAGCATTGTCGACAGCTGGTGCGCATCGTCCGGCGACACCTGATCGCCGACTATGGCCAGCTGGTCTTCGATGTTTCCTTCGATATCTTCATGCGAGTACACGATCAACTCAATCTCGGCTGCGTTGCCGTCCGGATGAACCGAGGCACTCAGGCGCCGCGCTTGATCAGCGTCGTTCTCGCCGGTTTGATCCAAGAGCGTAAGCAGAACTTCTTCAACAGCCAGATTTAATCGCATGCTGGCCGAGTCACTCCAGCGGTGCCTGGAAGCGAAGGCCTGCAGAAACTCGGATACATCGGTCAATGACGAAAGCGTCAGGTCGACGTCGAGCCTGCGACGCCAGAAGCCTCGAAGGCCGGTTGCCACGGTCATACCGATGGCCGTAACGCCGCCCACGATGATGGTATTGCCCAACAAATCGCCCCAGATTCCTTCGCTCAACCGGCCAAAGCTGGCTGCCGAGATACCCAGCACCATGGAGACGCCGACAATGACGGCCTTCCGGTAGTCCATTGGCGAAGTAAAGACTGCCTTGGATCCCTCGATAAAGAGAAGGCCGAAAATAATGATGAACACCGAGGCAACCACGGCGTCAGGAGTGGCGGCGAGAATGGCGACAAGCTTGGCGAATGGCGCTATCAAGATCGTCAGGAGCCCGAGATAGATGCCAACGGAGCGAGCAGCGATTCCGGTGAAGCCGATGTAGACGGCGGTTGACGACCACGGGGCGGAGACGGGTAGCGACGCGACGAGCCCGGTCAGGAGCGTGGTGGCTCCGTAGAGATTCAGACCGCTCTGGATTCTCCTGAAGTCGAGCGCCGCAGGATTGCGGTAGGAGGCGCGGTTGATGATGGAGAGGTCGCCGACGACCTTGAGGAACGCGGTGAGCTTGACAACCAGGAAGGCCGGCAGCAGCGACCAGAACTGAATTCCGAAGTCGAGTCCGCGCAGCGGCCATTGGAGGTCCGTGAAGCTGAGCCAAGGCGCCGCGGCTACCTGGTCGACGTCGTAGAGCCCCATGGGGACGGCCACCGCCAAGCCGGCAGCGACCGCCATCGGCAGCGTCCAGAGCCGCCGCGCTTCCGACGACTGCACGGCGCCCCAAAGACCGGCGGCGAGGGCCACGATTCCCGGCACGAGGACGAGGCCCGATTCGCCAAGGGAGTGGCTGATCGTTCGGTCCACAAAGAAGGGCACCGCGGAAGCGGCGACGAGCATGATGACGATGCCGCTGACGGTTGGCGTGAAAACTCGCCGGAGCGAGGCGAGGCGGGAAACAAGCAGGAATTGGAGCAGGGTTGAAGTAATCACCAAGCTGGCCAGGAGACTCGGGCCGCCGCGCGTCAGGGCAAGAACCGAGACGGCAAGGAGCGGGACATTCAAGTTGGTGACAACGAGGCCTCCCGATCCCATGTAGCGGAACGGGAAGGCGTGAAGAACCATGCTTAAACCGGAGATTGCGAGCCCGGTAAGCGTGGCCCAGGCCAGATAGTTGTCTGATACTCCGGAAGCCCGAACTACGAAGGTTGTAAGGAGAACGATGCTAATGGTATTTGGAATGAAGATGAGAAGCGCCGCGCCGAGCGCCTGCCGGGGCGGGCAATGCTCGGCGGGCTCGTAGCGCATACTCTTCTGTCCAGCTTCTTAGGTCGGAGGCATCACGGAGGAGGAGTCCTGGCGACGTTGCCCGAATCCCGGCGCATGTTAGCAGCGTCCAATTGAGATCAGGGCCCGAGAAGGGGCAGCGGCGACGGACGATCGGGACGTGGACTGCGGATGGCTGGACGTCTGCCAGCCAAGAATCGATACGCGGGGCTCATGCACCGGGCCGAAACCGGCGACGACGCTAGCGCCAGTCGAGGGCGACGCCCCAGTACTCGTTGGGCTTGTTGAGGAGGCCGTCGTAGGCGGCGGCGATCTGGGCGGCGGGGAGGCGGTGGGAGATGAGCTCGGCCAGGCGGAGGCGGCCGGAGGAGACAAGGTTGAGGACGGTGCGGGCGTTGCCGGCGATGGAGAGGGAATTGCCGCGGGCTGGGTTGACGGGGACGCGGTGTTCGAGGGCGCCCTTGATGGTGATCCAGGATTTGTGGACGGGTTGGAGAAAGTCGTTGAGGTCAGCGGTGACAGGGGCGCGGGGGGAGCCGAGGAGGATGAGTTCGCCGTAGGGCGCAGCAGCGTGAATGGCGGTTTCAGCCACGCCGGCGTGGCCGACGGCTTCGACGACGGTTTGGGCGCCGCCGCCGGTGGAGTCGCGGAGCTGTTCGACGATTGTGGACATGTCGTTGCCGGTGACGCGCTGGATCCCGACGCGACGGGCGAGTTCACGGCGGGCGGGTACAGGATCAACACCGATGACTCGTGCGCCGTCCAACTGGAATAGCTGGGCGGCGAGGTTGCCGACGAGGCCGAGTCCAAAGACGACGACCCAGTCGTTGACCTGGTTGTCGGCGACCTGGGGGGCGGTGATGGCGACCATGCCCATGCGGACGGCGGCGGCGAGGTCGCTGGGGACATCTTCAGGCACAGGGACGACGATGGTGTTGGGGTCGTCCACGGCAACGAGGTGGTGGGAGACGTGCTTGCGCTGGGTGAAGACGCGGTCGCCGGCGGCCAGGGTGTCGACGTTGGATCCCAACTCAATCACGCGGCCGCAGTTGGCGTAGCCGGGGCGGGCGGGGAAG
>WTFW01000020.1 GCA_011523785.1 Chloroflexota bacterium
GACGGCCGATGAATCCGTTGGGGGTGGCGCCGTGGGCCATGGCCCAGCGGTCGAGGGGGAACTCGCCGCCGAGCCAGTCGAGGTATTCGTTGTCGTCGGCGCGGGTGGAGTCGGCCAGTTCGAGGACGTCGAAGCCGAAGCGCTTGCGCTTGGGATGGAGGTGGAGCTTGCCGACCATGCGGGTTTCGTAGCCGGCGGCGCGAAGCTCGCCGGCCAGGGTGGCGGGCGGATCCCAGGGGGCGCTCATGAAGCCGACCATGCCGTCCTCGTCGGGCGGGCGGCCGGACATGAGGACGCGGCGGGCGGGGATGCAGGAGGGGGATTCGGAGTAGCCGCGGCGGAAGAAGGTGCCGGAGGCGCCGAGCCAGTCCATGGCGGGGGTTTGCAGAACGGGGTGGCCGTCGATGCCGAGGCAGTCGCCGCGCTGCTGGTCGGTGATGATGAGCAGCACGTTGGGGCGGCTCTGATCCTGGCTCATACGGGGCATCCGGTGGGCAGGCAGCCCCTGACGGTACCGCTCCGGGGCGGGGGACTCAACCGCGCCGACCGAAGGCACGCCGGCAGCGGCCGGGGGTGAAGGGGGGAGCTGTCTCTCGCCAGCCCGGCCCCCAGAGGGGGCCGGGCTGGCGAGAGACAGCTTTGGCGGATTTTTGCGCTGAGATTCCGAACTTTGCGGGGCCGGCGTGGGGCGGACGCGGACGTGGTGCGCGTGGCCGGGGAGCGGGCCGGCAGGACCATGCGGCGGCGAAGACCGAGGGGCGCGTGGAGGAGGCGCGAGCGCAGATGGGGGTAATGGTTGGCCGGGGCGAAGGCTCGAACCGGAAACGCCGCGCCACGCGGCGATATCCGGACGCACCTCCCGGGACGCCAGGCACCCCGCAGCGAACCGTACCGAGGCGCGCCGAGAAGCGTTGAACAGGAGCTGGGGAGGCGGGGTGCGGCGGCAGGCACGAGGGATCTCCGGTCAGGGTTGCGAACTGGTCACGCATAGTGTACACTAGATGCGTACTAAGGGCAAGCGAAGGAGCCACGGCAGGGGACCATCGAGACTTCGGAGAAATCTGGCGTGAGGGGCCAGGGGCCGGTTCGCTGAGGATCGGCGTCTGGCTGAGGGTGAGTTATTGCCGCGTGTCACCCAGACCCGGGACAAACAGGTAAGTGGTGATACCGCTCGTAGTACCATTGGGATGGCATGCAAGCATCGCACCGGCGCACCCTGCAGCGAGTTTTTCTCCGACCGACGCCCGCCGGGATCCGGTGGGGCGACATTGAAGCGATGTTGCGAGCAGTGGGGGAGTCGAGGTGATCGAGCGATCAGGGTCGCGGGTGCTGCTAAGGAAGGGTGCGGACCGGATGGTGGTGCACCGTCCGCATCCGCGACCGGAGACGGGGCGGGCGACCGTGCGGGACATTGCGGCGTTTCTGGCGGCGCTGGGAGTGGAACCATGATGGAATACCAGGGTTACCTGGCCACGGTGGAGTACGACGACTCGGTAGGGCAGCTGCACGGGCGAGTGGTGAATACCGGCGCGTATCCGATCGCGACGTTCGAGGCGACGGACGTGCGGGAGCTGCGGGCAGAGTTCGAACAATCAGTCGACGAGTATTTGGCGTCCTGCCGCGAGGATGGCGTGGAACCGGCGGCGCCTTTCTCGGGGAAGCTGCAACTGCGGTTGGGGAGCGAGTTGCACCGGCGAGTGGCGCAGGCGGCAGCCGAGAGCGGGCAGAGCATCAACAGCTGGATTTCGCAAGTGCTGGCGGCGGAGGCGCCGAGGTAGGGCAAGGACCGGCGGGCCGGCGGCGGGCCGCATGGTTTGGGGCCGGTGGGTCGCGCTAGGGGACGGTTTGCGGGAGGCGTTCGAGGATTCGGTCGAGCTTGTCGTTGTTTTGGCGAACCTCGGACCGGAGATCGTCGATGTCGGCGTGCACCTCGGTGCGGAGTTCCTGCATGTCAGCCTTCACGTCGGCGCGCATCTCCTGCATGTCGGCCTTGACGTCAGTGCGGAGTTCCTGCATGTCGGCCTTGACGTCGGCGCGAAGTTCCTTGAAGTCGGCCTTGACGTCGGTCCGCAGGTCGCGGACTTCGGTGCGGACGAGCTGGATGTCGGCCTTTACCTCAGTTCGCACCTGCTGGATTTCAGCCGTCACGTCGGACCGTACGTGCTGGATTTCGGCCGTCACGTCGTTCCGGAGATTGTGGACCTCAGTTTGTACTTGTTGAACGTCGGCTCGCACAGCGGTCCGCACTTGCTCAACTTCGGTCCGCATTTCCTGGTTGTCAGACCGCGACTCGGCGCGCATTTCACGAACATCAGTCCGCAGTTGACGAGCGTATTCGTCGCCGTCGGCCACGCCTCTCTGGACGGTGCCGAGGCGCATGCCGACGTGCCAGGCGGCGCCGGCAACGGCAAAGACCAGGGTGAGGCCGACGGTGATCATGGTGACAACGATGGGCATGGCGTCCACGGCGGTACTCCTGGTCAGGTAGCCACACGTCGCCGGTGCGCTCCGCCAGCACGCGCCTGGCCCGTGGCCGGAAGGTTCGCGAACCCGCCGCCCACGGCTCGTTGGTCGTTTGTATCAGGAGGAGTGCGAGAGCGTCAATTGCCTCGTCTGGCGCAGCCCAAACTGCGCGGGCTGGCGTGAGGATTGGCTAGGCGGGTGGTGGAGGAAGTCGTTCGAGGATGCGGTCCACCTTGCGGTTCAACTCGCGGATGTCGGTTCGAATCTCACGGATTGCAGACTGGCAGTCTGCGAGCCCCTGCTCAACGACTCCGAGGCGACTGCCGAGACGCAAGGCTGCGCCGCTCACGGTCAAGAGCACCGTCGCTCCAACGGTGACTACGGCGATGATGACGGCTGTGGCGTCCGTGGCGGATCTCCTTGCCGGGTAGCCACGTTCCGCAAACGCGGATCGCCAGTTCGCCGCAGGCGGCCGTGGCTGAGAAGGTCTGCGAACCGACCGCCCACGGTCCGTTGGCTGCTTGTAGCAGGCGGCTCAGCCAGGAGTCAATCGCATCGTGGCATGGAACGATTCGGCCGGTGCCCGCGTACTATCTGACGGAGCAGTGAGGAGTAGCTGATCACATGGCAACGAGCACGACGGATTCCGACAGTTGGCGAGGCCGCGACGGTCGCGGGATCCGACAGTCGATTCCGTTGGGGGTGGCAAGCGCGCCGCTGCCTGCGAAGCGGTGGGCGGTTGTGCTGCTGGCGATCATGATGGCGGCGGCTGTGGTGCTGGCGTCGACGCGGCCGGCGTGGGCGTGCGGGGGGTTCTTTTGCACGACGACGCCGGTGGATCAGAACGCGGAGCGGATCATCTTCACGCAAAACGGGGACGGGACGGTGTCGGCCTACGTGCAGATCGAGTACACGGGATCGGCGCCGGACTTTTCGTGGATCTTGCCACTGCCGGACGCCATTGACGCGGAGGCGGTGCAGGTTCCGGAGGACGCGATGGCGGCGTTCACGGAGCTTGAGGTGGCGACCGATCCGGTGATCATGGCCCCGCGTCGTCCTTCCTGCGTTCCGCCACCGCCGGAGTTCATGCGAGCGGCCCCCGCGGCAGCCGTTGAGGTATTTGCAAGCGGCGAGGTGGGTCCTTACGGCTTTGACGTGGTTGGATCCGAGGATCCGGACGCCCTGGTGACCTGGTTGCGAGACAACAGCTACCGGGTCACGGCGGAAATGGAGCCGCTGATCGACTTGTACGTGGACGAGGAGTTCGTGTTCCTGGCGATGAAGCTGCGTCCAGACAAAGGGGCCCAGGACGTCGAACCAGTCAAGGTGACGTACCCATCAGAGCGTCCAATGATTCCACTGCGGCTTACAGCCGTTGCAGCGAACCCCGACATGGCGGTGATGGTCTGGATCTACGGCCAGCACCAGGCGGTGCCGGTGAACTACGCCAAGATGACGATTGCGAACGACGAGTTGACGTTCTCGGATTGGGGTTCGCACGACTATCGGCAGCTGATGGGTCAGAAGGCCGACGAGAAGGACGGAAAAGCCTTTATCACGGAATACGCCGCTCCGACGAGCGAGCTGCGAGTGACGCATCCGTTGCTACGGCAATTGTCCGACAGGTTCTCCTACGTGACCCGGCTGAACACCGTTATCTCGCCCGAGGAAATGACGGTGGATCCCATCTTCGACTACGACCCGAATCTGAATGATGTGTCTAACATTCGGGATTTGCGCGGGATGACCGGGTTGTATCAGTGCGAGCGAGACGCGCGAGCCAGTTCACCGATAGGACGGATTCAATCCTTTAGCGAATCAGTGTTTCAGGCGAGCGATGAGGACGCCGGGGCGCAGGCCAGTGACGACAGCCTGCCGATTGGCACGCTTGTCGTGGGCGTCGTTGCCGGAGTCGTAGGGGTACTGGTGCTAGGTGGGGCGGTGTACCTGGGGGTTCGGATCGGTCGGCGGGGGAGGGAGTAAGGACACTACAGGTCGCGCTCTCCTGGGATGCCCACACGCCTGCCGTCAGTGCGCATCTGGCCCGCGGCTAGGAAGAATCACAAGCCGTACTCTCGCGGCCCGATGGATGCCTACATTCAGCGAACTTCACAGCGTTCGACTAGGCGAAATGGAACGCAAACCAAGGAGTACGGCGTACCTAGAGCTTGCCTTCAGGAAGATGCCAGCATCTTCCAAGCATACGAACTCGGTCGTCTATAGGATTCCCGACTGCAAAATGAGTTCAAATGGCAACCTGAGCTATCTTGCCTATCATGCTAGACATGACCTCACGTCATTCATTGATATCATCTGAGATAGAGTCAATCTTTGGCGTCACTACTTCAATAAAGCGGCAAATCGTCTTGGATAGCTCGTCGGCGAACGCGTTTTCCGACACGTTCCCGACGCGAGAAACCTGGAATTCGTTATTCTTGAATTGCTGGTCGTCGAAAACCTCCATGACCTTGAGCCTTTGCTCCAAGTTCTCGATCTCACTCCGCCAGAATCCCAGGCCCAGGAAGGCTCGCCACTCATTTGGGCCTTCTTCTTGCCGGACAAGATGGATAAAGTAGGCCATCTTCCAATTGCCCCAAAACGGACGCGAATACCACAAGTGCCAATAGCGCCAAGAAGGGTTCCCGCCTGCCCAACGGCTTGTCTTGTCCGGCCTCCGATCGAACGGCAAGCCGGCAATCGATCGATTTGACACTTCTCGAAGGAAGCGTGTGATTTCATCGCCCCTGTTCTTCGCGAATGTCTGGGCCAACTTGGTCGATCCCGGCCTAACAGGAACATTGTCACCGGAAGATTCACCAATGCCAATGATGTATTCGTCAACGCCAGGAACCGGAATGATTGTGCTGGCCTGTACATATAGCGGCCCCTCGTCGCCGTCCTGGTACGGCGTCAGCTGGACGCACGAAATCAGGTTGTCACCCGGGGCCTTCTCATTCAGCCAGAGAGCGGCGGAAGTCACTTCCGGCGCAAAACGGTGGCTGGCGAGGATGATGCGCTGGTCATTATTCAACGCATTCAGGTCGTCGGCGTTGAGATGCTGGAGGAGCCTGCTTGTCGCGTCGTCCTGGGATGTGTCGCTGTATTCGGCGAGCATGCGAATGATGTCGTCGGCGCTGGCGCGTTGGAGGTAACTCGCGTACTTGATGGCTTGCCAGTGGGCGTCCGATCCAGAGTCGTCGCGCTTTAGCTCGATGACTACGAGCTTCCCGTCGGCGTCCACGGCAAGGAGATCCAAGCGATCACTGACTTTGTCAAAGCCGCTGAACTCCTTGCCGATGATCAGGAGATCCTCGCCCAGGATTCCGGGGTTGGCGGCGACCCATTCCTGGATGTCGCGTCGCTCCTGGAAGCCCAGGCTGGCGAATTCAACCTCGGCGATCTTCTCGGACTCGCGGTTCTCGGGGTTGATTCTGAAGAGTTGGGGTTCGGCGCTCATGAGTCTTCTCCAAGACTTCACGTCAGTAGGCGGGCTCGTGGTTCGAGAAGCACACCACGAACGGCCGAGACCTTTCGGACGGGAGTTTGTACTGAGGTCGCGGAAGAGGGAGAGCTTACGACGAACGATTCTCGACTGCCAACAGTCGCCAGCCAAAGGCCACCAGCGCGGCGGCGGATAGGCGGGTGAGATTGAAGGTACGGGCGGCTTGCGGGCGAAGGTGTCGGTGAAGATGCGGCCGAATTGCAAGGGTCCGACTCGGCTACAGAGGGCTTCCAGATGGCCATGCTTTCCTAATCATCCGAGCCAAGCTGTCCCTCGGCAACCTGTGTTTATGGTCACCCTGTACTGCCATCGGACGTCTCATTTGAGATTCGTTGCACATCCAGCCCATTCACCTTAGGATTTTATGTCGCGCGAACTCTGAACCTATTCCGCGTCGCTAACTTTCGCGACCTATCGCCGACGTCCATTGCGAGTCCATATCAAGAGGCCTGCAATAGTCACAACTGATACGCTCGCCAGCGTCCATACCAGGAACACTATCAGACGGTCAATAGTCGGTGTTTCAGTGAGAATTTCTTCCCGGGCCATCCGCGCCTGGGTGACAGCTAGTGGTATCGGTGCTGTCAATCCGGGTTCGGGACGCCGGCCTTCGCCAAGCTCGGCCAGGTCCTCGCTGGCATAGATCAGCAGTCTTGTGCGGCTGAATTTGTGATAGGAATCGTATACAAGGTACTTTAGTCCGACTGCATATGGTTTATAGCCAGCAGGACACAGTGACTTGGTATCTGCCTCTTCGTGCCCTCTGATGTAAGCCGTTTCGTGCAGCGGACCCTTCCAGACTGTATCAACCTTGAATTCATATATCTTGTCGTTTTCGACCGGGTGTACGGCAACAACTTCGCCAGCGAACACGTACTTTGCCTTCCGACGTTCGTCGGATGGAGATCCAGGCGGTGCGTACGAACATGCCTTGGATTCGCGTGAGACTGCCAGGAATGCAGCGCCCGCCAAGAGCGCGACGAGTATGAGCCGAGTGACAAGATTCGCTGCGACCGATTGCCGACGTGTGCGGGAGTACATGTGATGACTGTGCTGACCCGACATCTGCTGATGGCTTTTCCGTCAATGCTTGGCGTCTGCAGATTTTACTGAGTGAGTGATACCAACGAGTCAAGGCTGAACTGCCAGAACCCTCGACTGTCAGGCTCTTTGCGCGTACCCGATACTAAGCGCGATCGTCGCGGATGGAGGCGAGACTGGAGACGACGAGGGACTGATGGGACCACCTTGAAGACGGTCTGAGTCGTGCCGGTGCAGGGGTGTCGACTAGGGTGATCGGTTTGAGGCCGCCAGCAGGCGCCAGGCGAGGGCAACGAGGGTGGCGGCGGTTAGGTGGGTGAGGATGAAGATGAGGGCGGATTGGGGGGCGATGCCGGCGAAGGTGTCCGTGAAGATGCCGCCGATGGAGACGGCCGGCCCTGGGATGATCCACGACTGCGTGTCGCATCCCACCTAGGGCCCGAGCGCGCAAACTAGACCGCAATTGTCTTCTCGAACTCGCGTGTTGCGGCATTGATACTCACTAGCTAGTGCTTGGCACACTCGTGCCTGTGTTCCCGGCAAGTGGTTTGGTGTCAAATGTCAGCCGACGGTCCCGATCACCATTGACTGGTTGCGCTTGCTCATGAACAGGAACAGGAGCATCCACGACGACCAAAAAACGGGGATGATTGCCGCTGTCCACCGGTGCCAATTCGGCTGATAGTGTCGAACCCTAATCTGATTCGATGGGTCGCGACTGACTCCTCTCGTTTGCTCGACGATTAGTATCGGCGACGGCTCACGCTCTGCTTCTGCCTCCCGACAAGAGTTTTTTTGCTGAAGAGGCAACTAGTATACCGATTATTAGTACGACCAACACGACGGTTAGCAACTCAAATGGATTGGATTCATCCAAGAATAGCTCCCTGTCTTCGCTCGTCCCGGGTATCGGTCGTTGCCCTTCACCTAGCTCAGCGATATCTTCATGTGCATATTTGAGAAAACCCGTTCGACTGCCAATTCTACCAAACCCATAAACATAAACAATATACTCCGAGTCGACAACAAAACTGTCACGAATGTCTCCGCAATTTGTGGAAGGCGAAGTGTCCGACCTCCAGAAAAACATCGTCTCAAGTAATGGCCCCTTCCATACGGTATCAACTCTGAACTCATACTGGATTCCGTTCCGTGTCTTATGCACTGCCACAATTTTTCCAGCGAATACGCGAGACTGTTTCTGCAGCTCTTCGGACGGAGATCCTAGAGGAACGACTGAACAAGCGTCCGATTCACGTGCGAGTGCCAAGAATGCAGCACTGACCAAGAGGACGACGAGCATGGATCTAGTGACGAGTCCCGACGAGGCAGTTCGGAGAGGTATGCGGACAAACATGGGATTGCTCTTTTGAACCTGCACTTACCGACGATCTCTTCGACAATGCTTGACAGCTACACAATGTGCTGAGTGAACCGTAGTGTCAAGTCACGGTTCAGATATGAACACCATCGATGAGCGGGCTACTAGGACGCGCCAGAAGCTCTACGTGACCATTGCGATCGGCCGCGAAGTCGAATCCGATCTGAGCTAGCTGGAGGGCGGCCGGAAGTCGGTCCGAGCCGCGCGCGTGCGGCAAGTCGACTCAGGCGAACGGATTGAGGCTGCCAGGAGACGCCAACTCAGGGCAGCCAGGGTGGCGGCGGTTAGGTGGGTGAGGATGAAGATGAGGGCGGATTGGGGGGCGATGCCGGCGAATGTGTCGGTGAAGATGCGGCCGATTGCGACGGCGGGGTTGGCGACGCCGGTGGATGAGGTGAAGTAGTAGGCGCCGGCGACGTAGGCGCCGACGGCGCCGGGCAGGTAGCTGTAGGACCTGGTGGCGACGAGGGTGAAGATGAGGCTGAGGAGGCCGACGGTAGCGACGAAGTCGCCGAGCCAGGTTATAGGGGCGTCGCGGACGGTTGTTGAGATTTCGGCCAGCGGGAGGCCGAACATTAGGTTGGCGAGGAGGGTTCCGGCGATACCGCCGGCGATTTGGGCGGGCAGGTAGCCGGCGGCTTCACGCCAGGGAAGCTGGCCGACGGCGGCGGCGGTGAGGGTGACGGCGGGGTTGACGTGGGCACCGGAGACGGGTCTGAGGGCAGCGATGATGGCGGCGAGGGCGAAGCCGGTGACGAGGGCGTTCTGGAGGAGTTGGAGGCCAGGGTCTTCGGTGAGGCGCTGGGCCATGATTCCGGAACCGACGATGGCGATGAGGAGCCAGGCAGTGCCGAGGAATTCGGCGAGTGATCGGATGGGGAGGGTTGGGGGAGGTTTCATGCTTGTGGGGTGGCGCTAGTAGCTCTTCTTCAGCGCAAGAAGATGCGGGTTGACCACTGAGGGTTGCTCGATCCTGGGCATGGTTGCAGTGGCCAGCAGCCACCCTCACCCCAGCCCTCTCCCTCAAGGGAGAGGGAGAAAGAGCGGCGCTGTGTCGCCCTTGGGCCCCGCGGAAACGGAGCTTCCGAGTGGCGCTCGGCAGGCCTGGCTTCTCGCCTACCGGAGCGCGAGGAGGTAATGCGGGTGGCCAAGGGGGTGGTT
>WTFW01000122.1 GCA_011523785.1 Chloroflexota bacterium
CGAGCCATTCAGCGAACGCTCCTGGACGCCCTCTCCGACCGCCTTCTCCAGGGCCAGATTTTGGAAGGCTCCCGCGTGATCGTTGACGTGCAAAACGGTGGCCTCAGCTTCCAATCCGAGCAACCGCTGGCCGCGTAGCCCCGGCCTCCCGGCGGCAGGACTGGCGCGTCGCCGGCTGGCGGCGCCCAGCCCTGGCTCGCGCGCCCACGTCCCGGGGGAATCGAAACGTGACTCCGCCGAATTCTCTGGATGCCGAGCGCATCCTTGTATGCTTCGTGCCTGAACATACGAGGTCGATTCCCACCCGAAGGTGAGCCCGAATATGGCAGAGGAGTGGCAGGAACTCCGAGTCTCAAACGACGCGCTTGACGACCCGCCTGAATTGCGGGCTCGCATGGACACCGAGGGCTACGTCTTCCTCAAGAGCCTCTTCAACCCCGACGACATGCTCTCCTTGCGGCGCGCCATGACCGAGAAGCTGCAACAGCACGGCTGGCTCCAGGCCGGCACCGACCCGATGGACGGCATCGCCGTCATCGAGGCCCAGTGCACCGAGGGCGACATCGGCTACACCGACGTGTACCACGAGGTCTACAAGCTGCAGGCGTTCCATGAATCGGGACATTGGCCCGTAATCATGGACACCATGGAAAAGATCATCGACGCGCCCGTGCTCTCCCATCCGATGAAGATCGCGCGCATCTGGTTCCCGCAGTACACCGACCACACCACACCGGCGCACCAGGACTTCGTGCACTTCCAGGGCACCTTCGATACCTACACCTGCTGGGCGCCCGTAGGCGACTGTCCGGAAGAGTTGGGCGGGCTTGCCGTGGTATCCGGCACCCACAAAGTCGGCAAGGTCGTCGATCACCACTTCTCCCTCGGCGCCGGCTCGCTGGTCGTCGACGAGAAGGTCCAGGAAGGGCCTTGGCGCTCCACCAACTACGAGATCGGCGACGCCCTCTTGTTCCACAGCCTCACGGTCCACAAGGCCCTGCCCAACGTCACTGCACCTTCGATACCTACACCTGCTGGGCGCCCGTAGGCGACTGTCCGGAAGAGTTGGGCGGGCTTGCCGTGGTATCCGGCACCCACAAAGTCGGCAAGGTCGTCGATCACCACTTCTCCCTCGGCGCCGGCTCGCTGGTCGTCGACGAGAAGGTCCAGGAAGGGCCTTGGCGCTCCACCAACTACGAGATCGGCGACGCCCTCTTGTTCCACAGCCTCACGGTCCACAAGGCCCTGCCCAACGTCACTGCCGACCGCATGCGCATCTCGCTGGACAACCGCTACCAGTCCGTCCACGAGCCGATCGCCGAGCACATGCTCACCCCCCACCTGTCGCAGGACATTGCCTACGACTGGCACGACGTCTACGCCGACTGGTCGGACGACACGCTCAAGTACTACTGGAAAGGCCGCGATCAAGCCACGGTTCCGCGCGACATGAGCTACGGCGAGCGTGGCTTCGCCGAAGCCGTGGAGCGGGCCTTACAAGGCGATCCGGCGGCCCGCCTTCACCTGGAGCGCATCGTCCGTCGCGATCCCACCTCGGACAACGCGCGCAAGGCCGCTGCGGCGCTATCGTCCTGAGCTTCGTGGCGGGGCACCTCGCCTGAACGGGCGGCGTTCCTGGTTCTGGGCGTCGCCGCTAACCCTGCGGGCCGTGCCTGCGCGGCAGATCGCGGAGCACCTGGATTCGCTCCGCAACTATGGCTGCCTCGGGACTAGGCGCGCCCGCCTCCGCGCCCACGCGCTCAACCACTACCCCTTGGTAGTAGTGCCTCAGTATCTCCTCGAATGAGTGACCGGCCCGCGCCATGCCCTGCGCCCCCCACTGGCTCATCCCCACGCCGTGCCCGAAGCCCCGGCCGTTGACGATCAAACGCGGCGGCAGACGGAACTCGGCCACGTCCAGCGTCCCGCGCACCAGCTGCACGCCGGGCGGCGCTTCCGCGAAGGCCACGCTGCGACGCCGCTGGTCCAGGAAATAACCGTCGGCTTGCAACGCGGCGACACGGCGCGGCGTTGGGTTCAGCAGCACCAGGCGTTCGCCGGGCACCGTGCGGAACTCCGCAAATCCGCTGGGCAAACCCAGGGTGATGCGTATGTCGTCGCCGGACAGGGTGACCGCGCCTTGACTGCCCAGCAATTCCAGCTCCGCGGGCTGCCCGCTCTGGGCCGCGCGCAGCACGCGCACCTCGCTGAGTTCCCCAAGCACGCCGCTGGCCGTTCGGATATCGGACAGCCGCTGCAGTGGAATGGCCCGTGTCCAGCGATAGCCCGCCGCCCCCCAGCTAGTACTCAGCGCTTCTACGTCGCTTGGCGATGGAACCCCCCGCAGATACGGCACGTCCCGACCCCACACGTCGACGGCGCTGGTCGTGTGATCGCCCATGTTCGAGGCGTAGTACGCGGCGATCAGATCGCCCTCATACATCGCCACGACGCCTGAGGTCTCTCGCACCGCCTGGATCGTCGACGGGTATTCGCTCGCCACGCCCCCGTAGGCCTGGCAATACTGCGAATCGCAGATGTCATAGTCGGCCGACGGGTCCAACTGCTGCAACGCGTAGTTGCGCGCGGCCACGGCCTGGGCCTTGAGCGCTTCGACTTCCCAGCTCGGCGGAATCTCAGATCCCACCACCGATGCCAGGTAGTCCGCCAGCCGAAGTTCGTTCACCACCCGCGGATCCCCGCCGCTGAAATCGACCCGAACGCGCCCGCGATAGGGACGGTCGTTGATCGTTGTGACATCCGCCAGATCGCCTGGCTGAATCTCGATCACCTGCGGAAGCGGCGCCAGGATCCGCCGTCCTACGTGCAGCCCCGCGCGCGGCGCTGCCAGCGCGGGGGCAACGCCCACTTCCGAGCGCACCACCCGCCGGTCGCGGCCCGCCCGGCCGTCCCATCTGTACGGCCCAATCAAGAGCTGCCCCTCCGGCCGCGATCCGTCTGGTGTTCGAGCGGCCAGCGCCTCGATAACCGGCGTTGCCTCGGCCACCGGCAGCCGCAGGTACCGCAGGGCCCATCCCACGGTCATCGCCGACGGCTCGGCTGGCAGCGGCTGCGAGTCCACCTGCACCGTCGCCGTCGGCGGCGGGACCAGCCGCAGCGCGCCCGGCGCCACCGTCAACTGGACCCGGATGGTCTCCGGCAAGGTCGGGGCGGCGGACAGCGGCGAGCCAACAGCGAACGCCACCAACAGGGCCAGAACAACACAAATGGCCCGCCCGGCTATCCAGCCGGGCGGGCCATTGGACCAACGGTTAGTTGGTGGGACCTTCTTTCTTCGCTGGAGGCGTCTCGGCGTCGGCCGCGGCTGTGGTCTCGCCCTCGGCGCTCTTCCCCTCGTCCTCGCCGTCTTCGTTGCCCTCGTCTTCCTCCTCATTGCGCGCCTCTTCGCGGAACTCGCGCACGCTCGTGCCGAGCGCGCGGCCGACACCCGCAATCCGGCCAGCGCCGAACACGGCGATGACGATGAGCAGAATGATGATCAACTCGAACGGTCCAACGTTGAAGGGCATGTCCCTCTTCTTTCTCGTGAGCGATTAGCCGCCGGGCAACCCGCAGATCCCGCCTGCGCCGGGCAGGCAGCCGGACCACAACGATTCGGGCTGTCGGACTGTCGGATACCGCTGCACCCGACGGCCCGGTTCCCGAAGCGGCGCACCGGTCACCGTAACGATACGCGATTGTGCCATTCCAGCCGGCGCTGCACCGGCAATTCCACATCACTTAGCCCCGTGCCGCCAGCGCCCGGTAGCCAAAGTCCAGCAAAGTCTCGGCGTCGGCCAGGCGGTCCTCGCTGCCCAGCAACACCACCATCAGCCGCCGCGGCCCGCGCTGCGCTGCCACCACCAGGTTGCCGCCGGCTTCTTCCGTCTGCCCGGTCTTGACGCCGATGGTGCCCTCGTACGTCCAGAGCAGCCCGTTCAGGTTTCGCACGCTATACGCCCGGTTCGCCGGCCCCCCGGGGATCACGTACACCTGCGTGGCGACAATCTTGGCGAGCAGTGGAAACCGATCGATCGCGTCGGCCGCCAGCACCGCCAGGTCGAACGCCGTGGTGTACTGGTTCTCCGCGTCCCGGCCGCTGGGATTGGCAAAGTGGGTGTTGGTCAGGTCCAGCCGGCGGGCCAGGTCGTTCATTTGCGCCACCGTGTAGTCGTTCCCGCCAATGCCGTCGGCAATGCTGGCCGCGGCGTCATTCGCGGACGGCAGCAGCAGCGCGTACAGCAGCTGTTCCAGGGTCAGCACATCGCCCGCCCAGAGACCCGCCAGCGCTGACGGCTCGCTCGTCGCGCTCTCCGGAACTTGGATACGCGTGTCCGGCGGCGCCTGTTCCAGCGCCACGATCGCCGTGGCCAGCTTCGCCAGGCTGGCCGGTGGGCGACGCTCCCCGGGGTTTTTGGAGAACACCACCGTTCGCTCGCCCATGTCCACCAGCAGAGCCGAGCGCGCCGAAATCGGCGGCGCTTCCACCGGCCGCGTAAACGGGCTGTCGATGAACGGTGCCGTCGTCGGCGCGCGCTGAACCCCGGATTGGAAGTCTTCGGGCGACAGCAGATTGACGACGCGACCGGAGTCAGGCGGCGGAGGCTCCACCGACGACAGCAGCCGCACGAAGAGCAGGATCCCCACAATCAGCAGCAGGCCAATGAATATGATGTTTGCCAGCTGCCGCAGTTGGTTGCGCCGGGCGTGACGCGCCTTCGCCACCGCCGAACGTTCCCGCAGCCGAGCGTGGTAAATCGGCGGTGGAATAGCCGTCGGTCGGCGCCGCACTGGTCGGGCGAACAGGGCGTCCTGCGACCAGGCGTCGTCGTCCAATTCTTGCTGAGGCGGAGCGCGACGGCTCATGGCCGTTGCGCTTCGA
Organism: Chloroflexota bacterium; assembly: GCA_011523785.1. Classification (GTDB taxonomy): domain Bacteria; phylum Chloroflexota; class UBA11872; order UBA11872; family UBA11872; genus UBA11872. The sequence goes on from WTFW01000122.1 coordinate 4,883, forward strand.
GAAAGTCCAGGCTGCGCCGGTATTCGTCCTCGCCGATCAGACGCTCGCTCATATACAGATTCAACATGGCGGGCAGCGTGACGATCGAGATCAGGCGCAACCCGTGGTACTCCAACCGCCGGGCGGCGCCCACGTCGCGGTCCACCAACACGATCACGTCGCGCACGCGCAATCCTTCGCCGCGCAGCGCCTGCGCCGTCTGAATCACCGATCCGCCCGAGGTAATCAGGTCGTCCACCAGCAACACGTGCTGGCCCGGCAGGAACCGGCCGACGATTTCCAGCCCGTCCGGAGCGGATTCCGGCTTGACATAAATCAGCGGCATGTCCGTCGTCAGCGAGTACGCCGTAGCGAGGTGCAAGCCGCCCATCGGTACGCCGGCTACCAGCTCAAACGGCTCCGCCCGCTGATGCCGCCGGGCCTCGGCCAGGTTTGCCGCGTCGCGCACCAGCGCCGCCGCCGTCCGCAGCGCCGAGGGCACCGCCACCAGGCGCTTGGGGTCGACATAGACCGGCGAGTTCACCGTGGACCGGCCCAGCGTGTAACTGCCGAACTGGATGCCGCCCAGTTCGTAAATCTGCCGAGCCAGGTCGAGGGCGCTGAGTTCGTCCGTGAGCGCTTCTCCGCTTGTGTGAAGACCAACGGCCGACGGCCCCGCCAACGCCCCCCAGCGGCGGACCGAACGTGTGGAGATTATTGTCAAGTCGAATTAGCGGGTCAAGGGCTTGTCACCGCCTCCGGGGCAACCTGACCGCTCCCGCGGTGCCTGCTGACGCGCTTGACGACTCCTAGGCGGGTTCTGCCAGGCGACGGGGCCGACCCGCGTGAGACAATCGGCGACCGGGCGTCGGACCCGGCGCCGCGCTCCGGCCGGCCCTTCCCAGCGGACCACGACTTATCCGGATTCTCTGGCGGCTGATCCTCTACCTGCGCACGCAGAAGCTGCTGCTCGCGGGCATGCTCGTCACGCTCACCCTCGGATCGCTGCTCCGCACCCTTCCGCCAACCCTGAGCAAGATCGCCATCGATGACGGGGTGCTAGCCGACAACCTCGGCGTGCTGTTCGTCACCATCGGGCTCTTTGTAGGGGCCGTGCTCTTGTCCAACGTTGCCATGGCGGGACGTCTCTACGCCGCGCGTTACAGCGCCCAGAAAGTCATTCACGACATCCGCAACGATCTCTATACCCACCTCAGCGCCAAGTCCATGAGCTTCTTCGACCGGCACCAGACGGGCGACCTGATGTCCCGGGTCACCAACGACGTCAACATGATTCAGTTCTTCTTCACCATGGCCGGCACCGTCATCCTGTCCTCCATCGCCCTCACGGCCATGAACTTGATCTTCATGTTCGCCCTGGACTGGGTGATGGCCCTCGCGATTATTGCCCTGGTTCCCTTCTTCATTGCCATGCAGTCGGTGGCTAAGCGCGTGGTCCCCCTCTTCCGGCAGTCCAACCAGCAGATGGGTGTCGTCAACGTCGAGATCCGCGAGGCCATCTCCGGCATCAAGGTCATTCAGGCCTTTGGCCGCGAGCAGTACCAGGAAGAACGGTTCGACCGCGAAAACTGGAAGCTGCGCGACCTGCGCACCCGCGTGCTGCGCACCTTTGCCCTCTACTCCCAGGGCATCGAGTTGATCGCCGGCGGCGCCACGGCGCTGATTCTGGGCCTCGGCGCCTGGCGGATTGTCAATGGTGAATTCACGCTCGGCGGCCTGGTGGCATTCCAGGGCTACCTGCTGCTGATGTTGGCCCCCACCCGTTTCCTCGGATTCGCCGTCCAGATCACGCAGCAGGCCGTCACCTCCGGCGAGCGCGTGTTCCAGATCATTGACACGCCGCTGGACGTGCAGGAGAAGCCCGACGCACATCCGCTGCCCGACGTGCGTGGCGAGATCGAATTCGACGGCGTCACGTTCCAATACGGCGACCGCGACCCCATCCTGCGCGACATTTCGGTCCATGTGCCCGCCGGCGGCTCGCTCGCCATCGTCGGCCGCAGCGGCTCGGGCAAGAGCACGCTGGCCAACCTGCTGCCCCGCTTCTATGACCCGACCGAGGGCGCCATCCGCGTCGATGGTCATGACCTGCGGGACATTCGCCTGCAAGACCTCCGGTCGGGGATCGGCATGGTCATGCAGGAGACCTTCCTATTCAACATGACCGTGGCCGAGAACTTGCGATTTGGCCGCAAGGACGCCAGCCACGAGGAACTCGAAGCCGCCGCCCGCATGGCCGCCGCGCACGACTTCATTACCGAGTTACCCAACGGCTACGACACCCTGATTGGCGACCGCGGCGTTCGCCTCTCCGGCGGCCAGCGTCAGCGCGTCGCCATCGCCCGTGCCCTCCTCGTGCGGCCCGCCATCCTGGTGCTGGACGAGGCCACCTCCAGCGTCGACACCCGCACCGACCGGGCCATCCAGCGCGCGCTCGAGCAGTTGATGCAGGAGCGCACCACCATCGTCATCGCCCACCGGCTCTCGACCATTCGCCGGGTCGATCAAATCATCGTGGTCGACGCCGGACGCATCGTCGCGCGCGGGACCCACGAGGAACTGCTCGAGACCAGCGACGACTACCGCGCCATCTACGAGTTGCAGTTCCGTCTGCAGGAAGAGTCCCTGGCGATTGAGGCCGGCGCGGAGGTCAGGGTCTGATGGGGATGCGTCAGACCTACGTCGATACCTCCAACCTCAGCGGCCGCACCGTCGCCGGCACCCTGCGGCGCTTGCTCTACTACGTCGGTCTGCACCGGCGCCACATCGGGATCGCCTTCGCGGCGCTGTCGCTCGCCTCGCTCTTGAACATGGTGCCGCCCTGGGCCTTGAAGATCGCGATTGACGACTTCATTCCCCGAGCGGACGCCGCCGGGGCTGTGCGCATCGCCGGAGCCATGATGTTGATCTATCTGGCGCGCGGCGCCCTCAACTATCTGAACTTCTACCTCTTCGCGCGCAGCAGCCAGACCATCGTGTACCAGGTGTCGCGCGACATGTTCGTTCGCTTGGTGCGTCACTCCATGCGCTTCTTCGAGAGCCAGCGCACCGGCGAGACGGTCTCGCACTTGACCGCTGACGTCACCGCCGTCCAGCAGGCCATGCAGGGCCAGGTGCTCACCGCCAGCGCGGGCATCGTCACGATGCTGCTGTACCTGGTCGTCATGCTCACGCTCGACTGGCGCCTGACCCTCGTGATTCTGTCCGTCGTGCCCCTCATGCTCATCGCCAGCGTCATCACCGCGCGCATGCTGCGCGTGCGCTACCGCCGCGTGCAGGAATCCATCGCCAACATCAACACCGCCATCGAGGAAAACGTCAGCGGCGTGCGCGTCAGCCGCGCCTTCGCCCGCGAGGAGGCCGACGCCCGCCGCTTCCAGACCGAGAACCGCGCCAACCTGCAGGCCAACCTCAACACCACCATGGTGGAGTCCATTGCCACGCCGGTGATCGAGGGCCTCAGCACCCTCAGCGTGGCCGCCCTGCTGGCCTACGGAGGCTGGCAAATCACCATCGGCGAGATGCAGCCCGGCACCCTGATCGCCTTTTTGGCCTACGTCCAGATCTTTCACCAGCCAATGACGGAACTGGTGCGCGTCAACTACGTCATCCAATCCGGCCTCGCCGCGGCCGACCGCATCTTCCAGTTCATGGACGTCCCGCGCCATATCGTCGACCGGCCCTCCGCCGTCGATCTGGTCCAGCCGCGCGGACGCGTCGAGTTTCGCAACGTTGACTTCAGCTACGACGGCACGACGCCGGTGCTCCAGGACATCTCCGTGACCGCCGAACCCGGTCAAACCATCGCCCTGGTCGGTGCCACCGGTTCCGGCAAGACCACCATGGTCAACCTGATCGCCCGCTTCTACGACCCGACGTCAGGCCAGATCCTTATTGACTGCAACGATCTGCGCGATCTGCGCATGGAAAGCCTCCGCTCGCGCCTCGCCTTCGTGCCCCAGGAGACCTTCCTGTTCAGCGGCACCATCGCCGAGAACATCCGCTACGGGGACCCCGCGGCCGGCGACAGCCAGGTCGCCGCCGCCGCCGCGCTGGCCCGCGCCGACGACTTCATCGAGCAGCTGGACGACGGCTACCAGACCATCGTGGGCGACGGCGGCCTGCGCCTCTCGCGCGGCCAGCAGCAGCGCGTCGCGCTGGCCCGCGCCATCCTCGCCGACCCCGCCGTCCTCGTGCTGGACGAGGCCACCTCCGACATCGACACCGAATCCGAATACGAGATCCAGCAGGCCCTCGTCCAGGTCATGCGCAACCGCACCAGCTTCGTCATCGCCCACCGCCTTTCCACCATCCGCAACGCCGACCTCATCGTCGTCCTTGACGAAGGCCGCATCGTCCAGCGCGGCGCCCACACCGACCTCATCGCCCAACCCGGCCCCTACCGCGACCTCCACGCCGCCCAATTCGACGACCAACCCCCTCCCACCGATTCGTAGGGGCGGCGTCTCTGACCCGCCCGTCTTCCGCTCGTAATCTCACCCACCAGCAACCACGTGCGGACGCAACTCCCCCTGGGCGCGCCGCTCTTCACCCTCTCCAAGGGGAGAGGCAGACTCGGCCGTCTTCGGCCGAGTTCGGTGAGGGGTCTTCCGCGCAACCTGGTCCGTCAGCCCACCCCCCGGATGCCGC
>WTFW01000192.1 GCA_011523785.1 Chloroflexota bacterium
CTCACCGATTTCGGCCGAAGACGGCCGAATCTGCCTCTCCCCCAGGAGAGGGTGAAGATCCGCCCCGCCTTCGAGGTCGAGGCAGGGTTTTGCAAGGGTCTCCCAGAGGGAGAGGGTGCAAGAGCGGACGCCCTTTCGAGGGTGAGGGGCATTATGCAGAGGTCTCCGGCGGGGCATCGGGTTCCGGTGGCAGGCGGCTGTCCCGCGACAGTGCCACGGGGCGCTATGGAGAGCGCGCGCGCCGCGCCGGGAATCACTACGACGGGCGGGGGAGCGGACGGCAGTTCCAGGGGCTGGGCGACAGCGGCGTTCCGGACGTCCTGCGCGAACAGGCCCGGACGGGAATCATGGTGACGGTGGCCGGGATCGTGATCAACCGGCAGCATCCGCCGACCGCGCGCGGCTATACCTTCCTGTCGCTGGAAGACGAAACCGGGCTGGTGAACGTGATTATTCGGCCGGACGTCTTCAGCCGCTACCAGCGGGCGATCCTGGATTCGCCGGTGATGATGGTGGACGGCGAACTGCAGGACGAGCACGGGGCGGTGCAGGTGATGGCCGAGACCTGCCGACCCGTAACGTCCGACTGCCTGGGTACGCCGCCGTCACGGGATTGGCAGTAGCCGCGTCCAGGTACGGGCGGTTCATCGGCCAGACCGGCGCGGTGGAGGTAGAGGGCGAGAGCGCGGAAGCCGGGGACGCAGTGGATGCCACAGGGGTCGGTGTCGTGCTGGATTGCGGCGACGCGGCTGGTTCAGCCACCTTCGACAGACCCTGGAAGCAACGCGGCAACGCTGGTTGCCGAGGAATGGCCGCGGCACAACGCGGAGATCGTAAGAGCCGACAGTGCGTGACCTGGGACTCGCGCCGAAGCCACGGAGGAATCGCGACTTACGTTAGCGAGCGAGGTTGATGCTGGCGCGGGTTTCGGAGAGGACGAGGTCGACGACCTGGCGGAGGGCGTCGTCGTGGGAGTCGCCTTCGAGGCGGCGGAGGCGGTAGAGGTCGACCTGGCGGTCAGCGCCGGTGCCCTCGCGGATGATGGTGAGGGCGTGGCGCAGCTCGGGTTCGCAGTCGAGGGCGCGGGCGTCGCCGGCGAGGGTGTCCACGAGTTCTTCGGTGAAGTCGATGATGTCCTTGCGCCCGCCGCCCTGGTCGTCACCGAAGAAGGCGAGGACACCGTAGCGCTGGGCGAGCCAGCGGTTCTCGGCAATGATCTCGGTGGGGGGCTCGGGCGGCAGCTGGCCGGCCTGGTCCTGGCGGAGCAGGTAGCGGATGAGGGAGGCGTAAACGGCGACGATGCACATGGCGTCGTCGATACGGGTGCAGACGTCGCAGATGCGCATTTCGATGGTGGGGAACTTGCCGGATGGGCGGATGTCCCACCAGAGTTCGCTGGCGTCGGTGATGAAGTCCAGGCGCTGGTAGTCGGCCACGAGCCCGTCGAACTCGGCGCGGGACCGCAGGGGGCCGGGCATGCTGGTGCGGGGAAGGCCGGTCATGAGATTCAGACGGTACGACTTGAAGCCGGTTTCGCGACCTTCGACGAAGGGGGACGAGGCGGACAGGGCGTGAAGAATGGGCAGGTAACGCCGGATCGCGGTCATGACACGGATGCGGGAGTCCGGATCGCCGAAGCCCGCGTGGATGTGCATGCCGCTGATGATGAATCGCCGAACGCTGTCCTGGTAGGTCACGGCGAAGCGCTCGTAGCGTTCGCGGGGCGTGGGGGCCTGTTCTTTCCAGTCGGCGAATGGGTGGGTGGAGGCGGCCATGACGGCGGCGCCGTAGGTCTCGGCGGCGCGAATGACCACGCGGCGGGTTTCAAGTAGCGCGGTGCGGACTTCGGCCACGGATTCGCAGACGCGAGAGTTGGACTCGATCTGGGTGCGAAGGAATTCCCTGACGAACTTGTGTGGGCCGCCGTTCGTCTCGCAGGCCTCGAAGATGCGGAGGTCGGGATCGGCCAGGAGGTCGCGGGTTTCGGGATCGACGAGAAAGAACTCCTCTTCGATGCCGAGCTTGATTGTCAGGTTGTTCACACCGCGCCTCCGCGCCGCGTCAGCCGAGCGCTCTGCGTGTCTTGACTGGCGCCAAGAGGAAGACCAGATGCTGGAGCATAAGTTGTTCCGGCACGCGCCGAAACGCTGCGTGCGCACAGTGATCCGGGCATGAGCACAGCCTGCCGGGTTTCTTCCCGCCCGCGGGGCAATGCCGCAGCGTGCCAGCGGTCGGAGATTCCGGAGCCGAGCAGACTCTCGGCATTCGGGTCAGCAGCCTTGAGCCCCCGCTCGCGATTCCGAGCGTGCGTATCGGTGGACGGAGCACGGCGTCTAGTTGGGGTGGAAGTGCGTGCGGATGACGTGGTTCAGCAGGTCAGCGGTGCATTCGGCGCAGAAGATCGTGCGGGTTTCGTGTTCGTCATGAGCGAAGTCCAGCAACTGTCCTACGTCAGGCGCGAAACGCAGGGCGCAGCGATTGAGACAGCTCAACCTGCCGAGCGCCATCTCAACGTTGGTCTGACGGTCCGCGGCGGGTAGTTCCAGCACCTGGCCAAAGGCGTTGATGGCCAGCCGCCGCAAGGCCGTCTGCCGCTGCGAGGCCTGGGTGATGGCGCGCAGACGGTGCACTGACAGCACCGCGGCCAGGTCCGGCCGGCAACTGGCGAAGACGTGCGGATCGCTCTGCGGCGAAATGTTGTGCTCGGGATCGTCGCGCAGATCCTGGTCCAGGATGGCCACGTCGTAGTGCGGTCCGGCCTGCTGCCAGGGTTCCTGCTCGAACGTGCGGATGTAACGAGGCCCGACGATTTGGCCGTTGTCCTTGTCGAGGCTCTGTTCCACGTACCAGAGCGTGCTCCAGTAGGGGGATCCGCGGGGAAGCTGGGGAATCACCCAGGTGCCGAACGGCCGAAGTTGCCCGCGCTCGACGCTGAACCCGGCCCGCTGGCCCAGCACCAGGGCCACTTCCTGCAGGTGCGCGATGGTGGAGACGACCGTCTCGGCTTCCCAGCTCTCCACGCCGGGCGTCCACTGGAACGAGATCGACTTCATGGATCGACCCGGCCGATGGCGGCCGGCCGCCGAGCAGCGCGAATTCGTCGAGCCTGGTTCATACTGACACCAGTATGCGACGCCTGCCGCGATGCACGTGAATTCGAATCCAGCCGAACGCGTGATGGTGATGGACCTGGGGCCCTGCGCCAGGGCCGGCATCTTCACGCGCGGTCCGGGCGGCTACCGGATCCTGGCCGTGGGCGCGGCGCCTTCCACGTTGGACGCGCCGCTCTTCGATCTAACGCCAGCCTTCGAAGGCGCACTGGCCGACGCGCGTGCGCGCGCCGGTAGCTTTGCCTTTCCGCAACCGCCTCACGACGCGCCTCCGGCCGAACGCGCGCCCCCGATTGCGGCCGTGACCGGCGACGACGTGGTTGGCGGTCCCACGGTGTTCCTGATGGCCAACCTTGGACAGCGCGATCAGGAGGAACTGACCCGCACGCTGGCCGAAGCCGGCCTGGAGCCGATCGGTCAGGCCGCGACCGCCGTTCGAGCCTTCCGCGAGCGCGTGGATGGTCCCGCGGCGCTGGAGGTGATCGTCTCGCAGATGCCCGACATCATCGTGGTAGCCCTGGCCGGCGACGACAGCGGCGAGAGCCTGGACTACGTGGTTGCCCTGCTGGTGGGGGGGCTGACCGGTCACGAATCCGGCTACCTCCCGCGCGTCGTCGTGCTGTACAGCGGTCTACCCGACGCCGCGGCCTGTGAGCGTCTGCAAAGCGCGCTCCCCACCACGGTTTTTCAGACCCACGGCGGCTCGCCGGACGAACCGCTGGACATGGGGACGCCGCTGGCCGCGTTGCAAAATGCGGCGCGCGCGGTGCGGCGCGGCCTCGCCGCCGACCGCGTGGTCCCGCTGTCGGTCAGCAGAGCGCCCCAGGTTTCGCGCGGCGCCGCACTCAGCGCCGCGGCCCAGGCGCTGGGCGCCGGTCAGGAACTGGACGTCAGCGTCCTTTCTTTCGACTACGGCGACGTGACGGCGGTAACCGTTCGGGACGATGCCCCCACCGTGACGCGGCTGGGCTCGGAGCGACTCCACGGTCGGCCGTTCCATCTGGGGCTGCATACGCCCATCGACCGGGTCGCGCGGTGGACCGCCGAGGAACCGCTCCCGGAAGTCCTGCAAGTCTTTGTTTTGGAACGCACGGCTCATCCAGGTGCGTTGCCCGCCACGTCTTCGGAATTACAGCTCGCGCACGCCATCTGGACTGCGGCGGCGCGTGACGCGCTGCGCGGATCCGGAGGCCGCAGCCAGCCGCCGCCGGTCGACCTGGCCGTCATCACCGGCGATATCACCCGCACCCTCGCGCGGCCCGTGCAGGCGGCGCTGGTTCTGATCAATAGCCTCGAGACCGCCGGCGTGACGCAACTGGCGCTGGACGCTTCGAATGCGCTGGCAATGAGCGGGTGCCTGATTGAGGCAGGGCTCCCGGCTGCGGTGGAGTCGTCGCTGGTTCGCCTGGGTACCTGCGCCGCGCTGCGCGGCGACGCCTCGCTGGGCAACGCGGCCGTTGCCGTGGAAGTCCAGCCGGCCGGCGCGGCGGTGATCGAGCGAGAAGTCACCGCCGGCTCGATCGATGTCATTCAGTGGGATGCCGACTCGGAGGCCGCCGTTCGCATTTGGCCCGCACCCGAGTTCGACGCGGGACTGGGCTACGGGCGACCCGTGCATCTGCATGCGCCGATCGTCGCAGGGAACATTGGCCTGGTAATCGATGCGCGTGGTCGCCCGCTGGTATGGCCGGACGCACCGGATGCCCGCCAGGCCTGGGTGGCACAGTGGCACCGCGCCTTGAACACCTACCCGGTCGCGCGGCCCCGCCACCGGGAGGCCGCGATTGCCACCTGAGTCGGTGATCCGCCAGGCGCTTCCGCGCGGTGTGGCCGTGGGGCGGCTGCGCCGTCGGCATGCCCTGCCCTTTCCAGGGCGCATCCTGGTTGACGCGGGCGACAGCGTGTATTCGGGCCAGATCTGGTGCCGTGGACGTCTGCAGCGTGGCGCTGTCGTCGTAGACCTGCCGCGCCTGCTTCAGGTCCAGCCGGGCGAGGTTCCCGACCTGTTGGCGGTGGAGCCTGGCGCCACGGTTGAGGCGGAGACCTTGCTGGCGGGAACGCCAGGCCGCTTGCGCACGAGTCGTCATTGGCTGGCGCCCACGCGCGGGACGTTGACCGAAGTCAACACACGAACCGGCGTGGCGGTCTTCGTTCGCGAAGTTCGCGATGTTTCGCTGCGCTGCCGTCTGGGCGGCGAGGTGGTGAGCGCGGATCCCGAGGACGGCATTGTGGTGGAGGGCGATGGCGTGGCGGTGGCCGGCGCCCTGGGCGGCGGCGGACGCGCCTACGGGCCGTTGCGCTTTGTGGAGTCGGGCGAGCGGCCCGACGCCAGGTCGGACGGCCCGCAACCGGGCATTCTCGTGACGCCCGAACCGTTGCGGGCCGAGTGGGTGCGCCGCGCGCTGGAAGCCCGCGTGGCCGGAATCGTGGCTCCATCGGCCGACGCCGAGATGGTGATGGGGTTGGGGCTGGCTCCGAACATTGCCGGGCTGGAACCTCCGGAGGGCAGCTTCGGTCGGCCGCCGCAGACCATTGTGCTCACCGGCGGCGTGGGCCTTGCCCGCATGCCGCACGCGCTGCAGGACATGTTCCGAGCGGCTGAAGACGAGGTTGGCGCAGTAGTCGGTGCGCGACGGCCTGGGCAGTCAGAGGTGCTGTTGCCCGCGGCAGCGGCCCGCGGCCTTGCGCAACGACGGGCCAGGGGCTTGCCGGTTCGCCTGGCTTGCGGGCCCGCGGCTGGCGCCGAGGGAACCGTGCTGGGCGACTCGCCTGACGTTAGCCGAATGCCTTCGGGCATTGCGACGCGCTTTGTGCGGGTGCGGCATGCCGAGGGCGGCGTGGCGACCTGGCCCACGCCGAATCTGACGACGCTGGCGTAGCGCGGGTTACATCCGTTCGGGCGCGGCAATCCCTAGCAGGCCAAGGCCGTTCGCCAGCACTTGCTGGACAGCGCGAACCAGTTCCAGGCGCCGGGCCGTGAGGGCCGCGTCGTCCGTCACCACCCGGTGCTTGTTGTAGTACGAGTGAAAGACGCGCGCCAACTCAAGCAGGTAGTGCGTGACCCGGTGCGGCTCGCGATTCAGGCACGCGTCCACCACGACCTCCGGGAAGGCGAGCAGGCGGCGGGCCAGGGCGACATCGTCCGGCGTAAGCCTCGCCGCTCCGTCGGCGGTGCGAGCCTCGGCGGCGGTTCGCTGGATTCCGGCGCACCGCGCGTGGGCCATCTGGATGTAGTACACGGGGTTTTCCGGGTCTTCCCGCTTCGCCAGTTCCAGGTCAAACTCCATCTGGCTGTCGATGGCTTTTGAGAGGAAGAAGTAGCGAGTCGCGGCCGGCCCCACCTCGTCCAGCACCTCGCGCAGGGTCACGAACTTGCCGCTGCGCTTGCCCTGTCGGCCCAGTTCGCCGTCGGTGCGGATGCCCACCATCTGGGTAACCAGGATTTCCAGGCGGGCGGCGTCGGCGTCGGCGTCCAGTGCCTCCATGGCGGCATGCATCCGGGGCACGTGCCCGTGGTGATCAGCACCCCAGACATCGATGACCCGCTGGAAGCCGCGCGTTTCGAACTTGTCCTGGTGGTAGGCAATGTCCACGGCGAAGTACGTGGGGTCGCCGCGCGACCGAACCAGCACGTTCTCGCGGTCATCGGCGCCGGCGCCGCCGATGAACCAGACGGCGCCGTCGCGTTCCGCCACGAAACCCCGGCCGTCCAGGGCCTGAATCACTTCGTCCACAGCGCCACGGTCGCGCATGGCCTGCTCGGAGAACCAGACGTCGAATTCGATCCCGAGGTCATCCAGATCGCGTCGAATCTCGGCGAGACCGATCTCAACGGCGCGGGCCTCGAATGCCCGCGGGTCGCTGGGAGCGCCATGGCCGAGCCACCGCGAACCGTCGTCGCGGGCAATCCGCGCAGCCCATTCGGCGATGTAGTCGCCCTGGTAACCATCCGCCGGGAAGGGCGCTTGCGCACCGAGCGCCGCGGCGTAGTGGTGGTAGACGCTCATGCCCAGAATCTCCACCTGGTGCCCGGCGTCGTTGACGTAATACTCGCGCGTGACGCTGTAACCACAGGTTTCGAGCAGACGAGCCAGCGCATCGCCAACCACGCCGCCGCGCCCGGCGCCGGCCGTGAGCGGTCCCGTGGGATTGGCGCTGACGTACTCCACCTGCACGCTGGCGCCGCCGCCGTGGTTGGACCCGCCGTAGGTGGATCCGGCGTGGACGATTTCGCGCAGTTGGTCCAGCACCCAGCCGTCATCGATCCAGAAGTTGATAAACCCCGGGCCAGCGGTTTCGACACGGCTGATCTCCGAGGCCGGGGGTAGATGGGCGACGATGGCCTCGGCGATTGTGCGCGGCGGAGCGCCCACGATTCGAGCCAGCCGCAGGGCCTCGGAGCTTGAGTAATGAGCCAGGTCGTCTTCGCGACGTTCCAGCGTAAAGGTCACGGGCGGCGTGGCGGCGATCGCGCCAGCGGCCTGGGCCGCGGACAGTCCTTCAGCCAACAATGCAGAAAGCCGACTGCGAATCATGGTGGGTGGCCCGCGGGTAGCTGGGTCTTGGGCGGAGGTTCGCGCGGGGTGCTTTGGGAGTATAGCGACATGCACGGACTAGCCAGGCGGCACGCCGAAGCCGTGGCCGGGATGGCCAACTGGGCATGAAGCCAGCGCTACGCATTGCACACGTTATGTCATCTTGTTAACATCTGTAAGGCGCGCCCGGGTTGGCCAGAGTCGGCAGCAGCAACGGCCGCCAAGGGAGTGGCGCAAGCGTTGCAGTGTCCGCGATGCTGGGCGCGCCAGTATGGCGCTGTCGCCCGCTGTAGTAACTGCAGTAAAGATCTCTTGCCCGGTCGCTCGCCCCGGATGCGCTACTACGCGCTGCTGGCCTCAGTCTTCGCGTTGCTGGTGGTCGTCGGCGTTCTGGTGAGTGCCGATCGGCTTCCATTCGCCTATCCGATCATCGGCCTGGGGTTGCTAACGGCCGGCGGCGCCGTGGCCTATGCGGTGCTACCCGTCTCGACCGCCAGCCGCTATCAGCAACGCGCGTTGGCCCACCTGCGCAGTCACCCCGAATCTGCGCTGCTGGACTTGACCCGGGCGATCGAGCTGGACGCCAACGACCGCAGCCTGCTGGTTGACCGGGCTCGGGTCTACCGTCTGCTGGGCCGGCACCGTGAAGCGGCCGCCGACCTGCAGGCCTACCTGCGCCACACTCGCGGTGAGCCGCCGGACCGCGTCCAACAGGCTCGGACGCTGCTAGAGCGCGTCGAAGCCGGCGGCGGTCTCCGTCAGTGGGAGTTCTGAGGGCGGCCGTCCTTCCGCCCACGCGTCGGCGATCCGTCGCACCAGCGCGGCGGTAGCCGCCGGGCCCGACGCGCCGGTTCCCACTTCGAACGTCCAGGCGCCGTCGAATCCAATCTCGGTGAGGGCCGCGCTGACGCGACGCCAGTTGATGTTGCCCAGCCCCGGCGGCCAGTGCCGGTCTTCCACGGCGTCGGTGTCTTGCAGGTGCAGCGCAATCAGCCGCTCTCCGGCGATGCGGGCCTCGTCGGCTGGATCCAGCCCGTTGTTGTTGGCGTGGCCGGTGTCCAGGCAGATGCCGACGCTGGGCGGGTAGTCGTCGATCACGCGCCGCAGGTCTTCCATGCGGCAGAGCGGCCGCGGCTCGCCTTTGTGCTGCAGGTTCTCGCAGGCCAACCGGATGCCCAACGGTTCGGATTGGCTCAGCAACGTGTCGAGCGAGCGCCGAAAAGCGTCGATCCTGGGCTCCAGATGCTCTGCCGGACTGTCGCCACGGCTGGGATGCACGATCACTGCAAAGCCGCCAAGTTCGGCAAACGGCTCGAAGCACGAAGCCACCGTCGCGACGGCCTGGGTCCGCACGTCATCGTCAAGCGCCGCCAGATCGACACCCAAATCGGAGTGGATGGTGCGAACCCAAACGCCGTGCCGGTTCAGGATGCGGCGGCGATCCCCGGCCGTTTGGTCGTCCGCCAGGTCCTTGGGGCCGAAGAGTTCGCACTGGGTGAAGCCAGCGCCGGCAAGTTCGGCGATGACCTGTTCAAAAGGCACACCGTTGGGCCACAGGGCGGTGGCCAGGCTGTAGACGGGCATCGGTTATCGCCCCCAGTCGCGCGGATAGCGGAAGTCGCGGTCAATCGTACGGTTTGAGAGCTTGGCGATCAGCGGCAGCCGCCGCTTGAACTGCGAGCGGACGACGCGGCGTTGCAGGTCGTGTACCAGGTCCGCGTCGAATCCGCCGTCGATGAGATCGGCTGGGGCGTACATTTCGTCAATCAGCAGGTAGAGCACCTGGTCGGCCGTCGCGTAGTCGAACCCAAGCTCATCTTCGTCCGACTGCCCAACCCACAGGTCGGCGCTCGGCGCCTTGTCTCGAATGGCGGCCGGGACGTCCAGCGCCGTCGCCACGGCGCGCACCTGCGTCTTATAGAGGTCGCCGATCGGATTCACCGCACTGGCCATGTCCCCGAACTGGGTCCCGTAGCCGAGCAGTAACTCCGTCTTGTTACTGGTACCCACCACCAGGCCGCCAAACGCCTCGGACTGGTCGTAGAGAGCGATCATGCGGGCCCGCGCCATGATGTTGCCGCGACGCAGCGGATTCGGCTCCTCGTCCAGTTCGCCCAGCAGTCCGTCAACAGCCGCTGAGATTTCTATCACTGTGGATGGAATCCCCAGCTGATCCACCAGCGTCTCGGCGTCGCCGCGGCTGGCCGGATTGCTGGTGCGATACGGCATCAGCACGGCCAGCACCCGCTTAGGCCCAAAGGCGCGCGCCGCCAGCGCGCAGCTCACCGCCGAGTCGATCCCTCCCGACAACGCCACCACGGCGCGTTGAATACCAAACTTCTCGATTTCATCTCGGATAAACGCTTCAAGAACTCGGCAGGTCAGGCCCGAGTCCAGGTCCAGCCCGCGCCGCGCCCGCTCGCGCAGGCTCACGTCAACCGTCATCTCGCCAGTGGCGCTGGGCCGCAATACGGGCGAACTCCAGCCCGTTGAGCGTCACGTTTTCGTCGCGGCGCAGCGGCAAGCGGGTTCGCTGGCGCCGCAGGGATGCGTCGGCCAGCGTGGCGAAGACCAGGGCCTCCTCAAAGTCGGGCGCCCGGGCCAGCACCTCGCCATCCGGGCCAACCACTTCGGACCCGCCCCAGAAGTTCACCCCGTCCTCGAAGCCAACTCGATTGCAATGCACCACGTAGCAGACGTGAAGCGTGGCGTAGAGCCGGTTCATGGCCCGCCAGGTCTCGGCGGAGCCCAACTCGTGTGTCCCTCCCGCCACCCCGCGCCCAGGACTGCTGGATAGCCCATAAATCACATCCGCGCCATCCGCGGCCGCAATGCTGGCCGTGGTCGGATGCCACAGGTCTTCACAGATCAACATGGCCTGCCGGCCGATCGGCGTATCGAACGCGCGCACGGACCCGCCACCGGCCAGGTCGCGCGCCTCATCGAACAGGCCGTATGTCACCAGGTAGACCTTGTGGTGGACGTGAACGAACTCACCCTTGTGCAAATAGCCGGCCGCCGGCAGAAACCGGTGGTCCGAGGTCTCTTCCACGAACCCAAAGATCACATCGATCCGCCGGCTCGCCTCCCGGAGCGGATCAAGCCTGGGGTCATCCCGCGGCAGCGCCACGTCGGGCACGAGGTCACTGAGAAAGTAGCCCGTCAGCGACTGCTCCGGAAACACGACCACGTCAGCCCCGTCAGTCGCCGCTCGCTCGATGTAGTCGAGATGCAGCGCCAGGTTGTGTTCCAGGTCGCCCAGGGCGGGTCGAACCTGGGCCAACGCCAATTGAAAGTCGTGCACGGCGCCTTGACGGGCGGGCGGTTGGCGTCAGTCTAGCGGCGAAGACCAACCGAGAGACCGGTCGTAGCGATTCGCACAGACGTCAGGCGACGGATGCCTATACTCGAACTGATTGGATCGGTCGAGCGCCTGATGTCCGAATCGCCGTCTCCGCATCGTTCAGCGGGCGTGTCGCGCTGGATTGTCGGCCTGCTGGTGTTGACCGTGATCCTGGGAACCGGCGGCGGAGCGGCGAGTGGATACCTGGCGGGCCGCGCCGCCGCGCCATCGCAGCCGGCCCCGCAGGTTGCGCCGGAGCAGCCGACCGCCGCCGCGGCGATTCCGAGCGCCGCCCCGCCCTCGTACGTCAACCTGCTCGAACAGCTGATGCCGGCCGTGGTGACGGTTGAGGCGCGGCGAGGGACGTTCAGCCGCGGCGCGGGAATCGGAACCGGGTTTTTCTACAGCACCGACGGGCGAATTCTCACCAACGCCCATGTGCTTCCGGAGGATGCGAGCGGCGAGGTGCGGGTGATGTTGGCCGACGGTCAGCGGATTCCGGCAACGATCGTTGGACGCGACGTGTGGGGCGACGTGGCCGTTCTGCAGGCGGAGGGCGGGCCGTTTCCGGCACTGGAGCTGGCCGGCGATACGAACTTGCGAGTCGGCGAGCCGGTGCTGGCGATTGGAAGCCCTCGGAACTTCCGAAACACGGCAACCCTGGGCATTGTCAGCGGCCTCGACAGGTTGATTCCGCGCACGGTCAACACCGACACCGGACCAATGGCCATCCCGCTGCGCGGCTTGATCCAAACCGACGCGGCGGTCAACCAGGGCAACAGTGGCGGACCGCTGGTCGACGCCAGCGGGCGCGTGATTGGCATCAATACGGCGGTGCAGTCGAACGCCAATGACATTGGCTTTGCGTTGCCGATTGGCGACGTGGTGCGCCGGCTGCCGGAGCTCGAGTCCACGGGCACGGTGGCGCGGGGTCTGCTGGGGGTGCGCTACCAGTTGATCGATCCTGAGCTGGACAGCTTTGCCGGATCGCCGTACCCATATGCCGTGGGGGTCAGCGCGGTGATGCCGGACACGACGGCCAGCGCCGCGGGAGTCGCGGCCGGTGACCTGATCGTGGCGGTGAACGGCGCGACGCTGACCCGCGACTTCACGCTGTCGCAGGCCATTGACGGGGCGGCGGTGGGTGAGACGATCACGCTCTCGGTGCGCCGGCAGGGTCGCCTGCTGGACCTGCAGGCAGAGCTGGTGCCGCGACCACGGGCGATCAATACAACTCCGGGGACATTGCCGCCGAACTAGGCCAGGGGCAACTACACTCGCGACCTGACGATGACCGCCCGCAGGATTCCGCTGTGAACGACGCGCCGAGATTGCGCAAAGGTCTGCGCGATAGCTGCCTGCACGCTGGCACTCCGCTGTCGGAGGTATTTCGCCTGGCCAATGGTGGTGGCTTTGAGGGTGTTGAGTTGACGCTGCCAGCCGATGGGCAGTTCTCGTTGCGGGCTTCTGACGCCGAACGAAGCGATCTTCGCAGGTTGGCGGCCGATGGGCCGCCGATCTTCAGTCTGAATGCCGGTCTGCCATGGCAATTCTCGGCTTCGTCGCTGGATCCAGCGACTCGCGGGGAGGGGCAGGCGCTGGTTCGCAGCAGCATCGACCTGGCGGCGGATCTGGGCGTGGACACGCTGCTCTACATCCCGGGGGTCGTGACGGATGACCAGCCATTCACCGAGGTCTGGGACGCGGCGCGCGCGGCAACCGAAGCCCTGCTGCCGCAGGCGGAACAGGCCGGGGTGACGCTGGCGGTGGAGAACGTCTGGAATGCGTTGATCCTGAGTCCGCGCGACATGCTGGAGTTCGTGGACGGCTTCGCCAGTCCCCACCTGCGTGTCTACTTCGACGTGGGCAACGTGATGCAGTTCGGGCGCCCGCAGCACTGGATCGAGGCATTGGGCGCGGACCGCATTGCGCGGGTTCACGTGAAAGACTTCACGATCAGACCGGGTGGCTGGCTGGGGTTTACCCAGTTGCTGCACGGGGACGTGGACTGGCCAGTGGTGATGCGGACGCTGCGGCAGGTTGGGTATCGCGGTTGGATCGCGCCCGAGGTCAGCTCCAGCAGCGCCGACGCAGAACGTTGGGTTGCCGAACTCTCGGCAGCGATGGACACGATCATCGGCTACTACGAGGGCTGAACGGTCGATCGCGGAAACACCGGCAGTCTTCGGTGAGATACTGCGCGCCATGACTCAGCCGATTCGCGTACGCATGGCGCCGAGTCCCACGGGTGACCTGCACGTGGGCAGCGCCCGCACCGCGTTGTTCAACTACCTGATGGCGCGCCGGGCCGGGGGTGCGTTCGTGCTGCGCATCGAGGACACCGACGCGCAGCGCAGCGACCCAGCGCGCGAAGCTGGGATCTACGACGGCCTGCGCTGGCTGGGTTTGAACTGGGATGAAGGTCCCGACGTTGGCGGTCCCTACGGTCCCTACCGGCAAAGCGAGCGCAAGGACGTTCATCGCGAGGCGGTGCAGCAACTGCTGGCCAACGATGACGCCTACTACGACTACACCACGGCCGAGGAGCGGGCCGCCGAGCGCGAGCAACAGCGGGCGGAGGGTCGTCCGCAGCGGTACTCGGGCATCGGGCGCCACTTCAGCGCCGCGGAGGTCGCCGAACGGAAGGCCGCCGGCGTGGTGCCAGCCGTGCGGTTTCGGGCTGAGCCGAAGCCCATTCAGTTCGACGACATCGTCATCGGGTCCATCCGCGTAGGTCCGGACGAAGTCGACGACTTCGTGATCGCCCGTGGGGACGGTTCGGCGCTGTACAACATGGCGGTGGTGGTGGATGACCATCACATGCGCATCAGCCATGCGGTTCGCGGCAAAGACCACGTTTCCAACACCTTTCGACAAGTTCTGCTCTACGAGGCGCTTGGCTGGACGCCACCCGCATTCGCGCACCTGCCGCTGGTGGTCAACCGGCGACGCCAGAAGTTCTCCAAGCGCGACGGGGCGCAGTGGGTCGGCGAATACCGGACCAACGGCTATTTGCCGGAGGCCCTGGTCAACTTCCTGATCTTTCTTGGCTGGGCACCGGGCGACGAGCGCGAGATCTTCAGTTTGGCCGAACTTGTGCAGGAATTTCGGCTGGAGCGAGTAAACCGGGCCGACGCCGTATTCGACCCGCAGCGGCTGGATCATTTCAACGGCGTCTGGATTCGGCGGCTGGACCTCGGGGACCTGGCCGAACGGGCGTGGTCTTACGCGACGGCAGGGGGGCTGAAGCTAAGCCCAGACCAGCGTGGCTATTTCAGGTCGGCGCTGGAACTGGAGTACGAGCGTCTGTCGCACCTCAATCGCACGGCCGAGTTGATGGACTTCTTCTTCGACGACGAGCTTGTTCCTGACATGCGGCAAGTCCGGTACCGGCGGCACTCGGCCGCGGAGACAGCGCAGGCGCTCGAGTTGGTCGCGGCACTGGTTGACGAAGCCGAGCCTTTTGACGACCCAACGTTGGAAGCTCGCATGCGCGCGCTCGCCAGCGATCTGGACTGGAAAGCCGGCGACTTGTTCATGCCGGTTCGGATTGCCGTCACGGGGCGGAGGGCCACGCCGCCGCTGTTTGCCACGATGGAGGTTCTGGGCCGCCAGCGCTGCCGAGAGCGCCTACAGCGCGCGCTGACCGGCCTGGCAGAGCTCGCCACCGCCTGAGGCCGTGTACGACCGCACCATCAAGTTTCTCCCGCACGAACTCGGGCCGCCGTGGGAGCAGGTGCGCGTAGAGGTCGACGGCGAGCTGGTCAGCTGGATGCAGACCTTTACGGTTCCGCACCGGCTGCGAGGGGCGACGCTGGAGAGCGCCGGGGTGGTTGGCGTTCACACGGACGACGCGCACCAAATGCGGGGCCACATGCGTTTCATGCTGGAATCCGTGCTGGAACGGGCCGAGAGACGCGGCGTGCCGCTTTCCACGCTCTATGGCGGCGTAGCGGACGTGTATCACCGCTGGGCGTACGCCACGGTGATGCCGGAGTTCAGCTTCAGCATCTCGACACGACGCGCCGAGGCGGTGCCGGGGCGTCACCGGATTCGCCCGGGCGAGCCCGGGGATCGACCCGCGATCGCTCGGCTCTACAACCGCGAGACCGCCGGGATGACGGGCGTGCGGGTGAGGGATCCCGAACGCTGGCTCGGTCCACGCCAGGGCCTCTATTTCGGACGGCTGGATGCGTGGGTACAGGTGGCGCTGAACGACCATGACCAGATCGTTGGCTACTGCATTGGCGATCAGATCGACCATGACCCAAAGCGGCTTGACATCGTGGACGCCCAGGCAACCTGTAGCGCGGTGGCGGGATCGCTGATTCGGGCCATGGCGGCGGAAGCGATCCGACACCGGATGGGAAGTCTGGACTTTCACGTGTATCCAACCGGCCGCGTGGGTCGGTATCTGCAGAATCTCGACGTGAGCATGACGACGGAGCGTCCGATCAGCCGCGCGCAGATGGTTCGGCTGAGCCTGCCGGACCAGGCGCTGGAGGCGCTGCAGCCCTACGCGCGCAAGCAGGCCGAAATGCTCGGTTCGGATCGCCCCGGGCGTCTCGCGATCGAGACGGAGTTGGGCTCGGGCAACCTGGCGCTTGGCGGCGCAGCTCCGGCGCGGACGATTCGGCTGCCGGCCGACCGACTGTGCGAGCTCCTTTTCGGCTACCGATCAGCCGAGGAACTGCGCGATGTCCACGGCGTACGCCTGGCCAGACCTGACGCCGAACTCCTGGATGTCCTCTTCCCGCGTCTGGACGCGTATTGTTATTGGCCTGACCGCTACTGAGCGCTAAGCCTCAGCCGGGACCTGGCCCTCGACACAGCCGGCCCTGAGCGACTGGACCCGGCGAAACAGCACGAACCCCATGAACAGGGCTGTCAGGCCTCCGATGAACGGGCGTGCCGGGTCAAAGAAGTTCGCCGCGGCGCCAGTGCCGAAGGCGGCCACCAGGAGCCCATTGCACAGCGGGCAGGAAATGGCGAAGGCGGAAAGAAAGCCGCCCGCGTAGATTGAACCGCTGCCGAAGTCCTGGCGCCGGCGCATAGCAAAGACGCTCACGCCAGCCAGCGCGCCGACCAAGAGTGCGTTGAGAGCCCAGATCGGGTAGTCAATGGCGTAAGTCGGAGTTGCCCGCTCAAAGATGGGCGTGTCAATGGCACCAGTGATCACACCGACGCTGACGCCAAACGCCGCCGCCGTGAGCAGGCCGACCGTTACGGGAATGACCAGCGGGGAGCGGTCGCGGAGGGGCTGGGCGCCGATACGAGTGCTCATACAGCCAGTTTAGGCGGTCAACTGAACAGCAGCCTGACCAGCCTCAGCCGAGCGGATGACGCGCGGCCCGCTCTTAGGGCTTGTACGCGATGGCCTCGCCGAAGGCGATCGCGCCCACCGCGCCGGCACTGTCACGCCATTCATCAATGCGAACCTGCCAGGAATCGAGTTTCTCCTGGCTGGCCAGCCCGAACTCCACGATGGCCGCGGTGACCTTGGGGGAGTAGAACCAGTCGTTGATGAAGCCGTGGAAGAAGGCCACATCCTCAGTCGATCCGAAGAAGTCGAACGAGCCGGAGGCCCGAATATCGGTGAATCCGGCCGTCATGAGATTGGCCTTGAGCTCGAGCCCCATTTCCGGGTGCCCGCCGTTGCCCGCCAGGAGCCGGGCGAACGTTTCCCAGGCTTCGACCGTGTCCTCCTCGCCGGGATGCAGAAATGAGGAGGAGATGATCGACTCGCGACTGGCAATGAGGCCACCAGGCTTGAGGACGCGCTTGACCTCGGCCAGGGCCGCCTGGGTGTCCGGGACGTGCATGAGCACGGCGTGGCAATGCGCCACGTCAAACGAGTTGTCGTCGAACGGCAGATTGGTCACGTCGCCGACGTGGTACGTCGCGTTGGTGTGGCCGCCAGCCTCGGCGGCGGCACTGGCCATTTCGATCTGCGAGGCCTCCATGTCGATTCCATGCACTTCGCCAGGGTCGACGACCTGCGCCAGGCCAACCGAGATGGTGCCGGGACCACAGCCAAAGTCGAGCACGCGCTGGCCCGGCTGGAGGTGCGGGAGGAGGTGCGCGGCGTGCGTGTGGATGCTGCGCCGGGCGAGCATCTGCTGGAAGTCGTCGCTGTAGCCCATGGTGTAGGTGGGTTCTTGTGATGCCTGGTCCGACATTGCCGCCCGCTCTGTTCATTCAAGCCACGCACGCTTCCATCGTAGGCCACGTGACCCACGCCCAGAGAGGCGCCAGTCCGCTCGCAACGGCCGCGCTCGTCGACCAGTCGATCGCCGGGCTGCGAACCGCCTAGCGAAAACGCGGCACGTCGACGAACTCGTGCCGTCGGGCCGAGGCGTAGGCGGCTTCGGTGCAGGCGACGCCGGCCCAGCCGTCATAGCCGTCGGCGCAGGGCGGGCGGCCCGTTGTAATCGACTCGGCAAAGTCGCACAGCAGCGCCGCGTTCATGTTGGAAGCGAAAGAGACTTCGCGGTACGGAACCCCTGGATCCGCGGACGTGACGCGGATGACGTAGTCGGTGATATCGAACTCAACGATGCCCGAGTCACAAACGATCCGTCCGGTGACGTCCCCCCACCTGCGCCAGGTTGGCGGACGGTTCCAGCTTGGATCGCAGGTGCCGATGACGCCCGAGTCGAAGACCTCGATCAGGGCGCCGGTGTCCTCCACGGGAATGTCGCGAGCCAGCGTCTCGGCCTCGCAGTAGACCTGAGCGACTTCGGCCTCGCTGAACCAGCGCATCAGGTCGGTGGCATGCACGATGTGGTCGCGTATGGCTCCACCGCCCGAGCGCGTGGGATCGATGAACCAGCCGCTTGGCCTGGCTCCGAGCACGTTGGTGAGCGACATGCCTCGGATCGCGCCGAGTTCCCCGCTCGCCAGGCGCCGCTTGGCCTCCCAGACGGGCGGCGCGTGCCGAACGGGATACGCGGTGGCCAGTGCCACACCGTGCTCGGCGCAGCCCCGCACCATCGATGTCGCATCAGCCAGGGTCACCGCCAGGGGCTTCTCACACAGCACGTGCTTTCCAGCCTCGGCGGCGGCCAGCGTGAGGTCGTGATGGGCGGCGTTGGCGGCACAGATGCTGACGGCGTCGACATCGTCCGCACGGAAGACGTCCTGGTGGTCCCTATGAATCCGCACGGACTCAAGCGCGCCGCCTTCGGACAAGATCTGCTCGGCCTGGGCGCGCAGATCAGGATCGGGCTCGGAGACGGCGACCAGTTCGATGCTGGGCAGGCCAAGCATGGCTCGCAGGTATGAGTACTGGTGTCCGTGCTCGAAGCTCACGGCGGCTATGCGAACGGGCCCGTTCAAATCGTCACCGCCGATCCGGAGTCACACGCGCGCACGAGGGCGTGATAGGCGGCCTGGGCGTCGGCCAGGACAGGCGCCAACTGGGCGGGTGGCGCGGACTCGTCGGCGCGGCAGATGTCGGCGACAAAACGGGCGTATGGATGGACGTGGGTTGCGGGGAGCTCTGTGGCCCGCCCGCGACTGGTGACGCGGTTGATGTCCAGGCGCGAGTCGTATTCGCGAATCCCGCCACGCCCCAGGGCCTCGTAGAAGCGCAGTTCGGCGCCGGCGGGCGCGCCGGCGGCGGCTTCGACGTAAGCGATTGAACCATCGTGGAAGCGCCCGATGCCATAGATCGCCTGGAATCCCGCGCCGCACGGTTGGCGGCGTGCCGCAATCCGCCGCAGGCGGCCGCCCAGGGCCGTCAACGCCAGGCTGGCTTGCCAGGCTGGCGGCCCCAGGCCAGGCGCTTCCGCGACCACGATGGCCTTGGTCATGGTTCGCCGACCGAGGGATCCCAGATCTGCCGACATCGCGGCAACCGGGCCGCTTAGCAGGTCCGGCCAGGCGGCCAACGCCGCCGCGCCTGGCCCTGGTGGAAGTGGTGCGCCCGACACGATGAGGGCCTCGGAGTCACCCAGGCGGTCGAGTAGATCCGACGGTGTTGCCTCGGGGTCTTCCAGGTCAATCGCGACATCACAGCCAAGGCGGGCGTCGGCGGTCAGCCAGTCCACCTGCCCATCTCCCAGCACGTGGGCATAAGCGGCGCGGCGAACCGTGCCGGTTGGGCCATGCTCAATCAGCGCGCGACTGATCACTCCGGCAGCAGGCCTCGCTGTGAGGCGATCAGCATCGTGCTGATCATGCCGGCGTGGTCGTGCTCGTCGGCCAGGATTTGCTCGCGCAACTCGCGCAGGGGAACGCGGACGACTTCAAGGATCTCCGATTCGTCCAGGGCGGACCTGCCCTGGGACAGGTTGCGTCCGATGAACATGTGCATGCGGAAGCCGCTGAGGGCGGGCACGGGCACGAAGGAACCGAGGGATTGCAGGTGGCCGATGCGCAGGCCCGTTTCCTCCTCGAATTCGCGGTGGGCGCAATCGGCAGGCGTCTCGTTGCGGTCCACGTGGCCCGCGGGGAGTTCCAGCATCACCTGGCCGGTGGGATGGCGGTACTGCCGCACGCAGATGGCCCGGTGCTCCTCGTCCAGTCCCAGGACCGTGACCGCGCCGCCGCTCAGCCTGAGATAGGTGTAGTCCATCTCGCGCCCGTCTTCGCGGGCACGCAGGCGGTCGATCACCACGGGAAAGCGACCCCGCCAGGCCAGCTTGGACGCGATCACGTCCCACTCGAGGTTCACTGGTTTTTCCGGGTCGGCGGGCAGACGGCCAGCAGAGGTTACGCCAGCGGCCAGGGCGGGGGCGCAACGTGGGGCCGGATGAGGTCGGGCAAATTGGCGATGGATGCAATTGCCGGTACGGGGGAGTCGGCGGGAACGGACGGGTTGACCCATACGGCATCGACGCCGGCGTTCAGTGCGCCCTTGATATCTGCGTCAAAGTTGTCGCCGACATGGAGGACACGGCGTCGGCTGGCTTGCGCGATGGCCAGGCCGCGTTCGAAGAAGAGGCGGTCCGGTTTCTCGGCGCCGATGTCGGCGCTGACGACCTGCGCGGCGAAGAAGCGTTCCAGGTCAAGCAGGGCCAGCAGGCGACCGAGCCAGCCTTCCCAGTTGGAGGCGACGACCAGGCGCAAGCCCAGGCG
Source organism: Chloroflexota bacterium (assembly GCA_011523785.1). GTDB lineage: Bacteria > Chloroflexota > UBA11872 > UBA11872 > UBA11872 > UBA11872. Next base: position 20,070 of record WTFW01000192.1, read on the forward strand.
GTTGAGCGCTCGCAGGGCATCGACGGCGCCGGGCATGGGCTGGTAGGCCTCGAAAGAACTGAAGCGCTCGTAGAGAACGTGGCCGAAACCCGCTGTGTCGTGAATCCCCAGGACTTCGCCCAGCCGCACGTATTGGCTCTGCCAATAGTTGGACGAAGCCGAGGTCGTGAGCGTGCAGCCGCGCGAACGGTTCTCTTCGCCGTCCTGGCGCCAGACGCGGTCGGCCCGCTGCTCGAAGTCGTCCGGCGGATTCGGCACGCCAAACTCAGCCGCGATGCGCAGGACGGTCTCAAAAAATGGGGGTTCGATATGTACGACCGTCCCGCCAATGTCGACGAAGGCGGTGTCGTAAGGGCCGCATAGCTGTCGCGATGATTCCGCAGTGACGTGCATTGGGCGATTATCGAGACTCGGGCTTGCTTGCGGCCAGTCATGCGAGGGCTGGGAGATTGGGTGGTAGGGTTGAATCCGGCCGGGGACGGCCAAATCCTGGGGTATCGTCTAGTGGTAGGACGCGCGGCTCTGGACCGTGAAGCGGTGGTTCGAATCCATCTACCCCAGCCACGGTCGCCGCGGCGAGCAAGACCGTCGGACGCGCAGCCTGTGAAGCCATTCAGTGCCTGCCGGCCCGAGTCTCGAGGCAACCGATGGCGACCGAGCTAACACCCAGCGACGGGCTGCTGCTGGTCGACGTGCAGAACGACTTTTGCCCGGGCGGCGCGCTGGCCGTGGCGGACGGGGATGCGGTGGTGCCGGTGTTGAACGATTGGATCGCGGCGGCAGTCCACGGAGGCGCCCTTGTGTTTGCCTCCCGAGACTGGCACCCGGCCGATCACCTGAGCTTCGCCGAGCAAGGCGGTCCGTGGCCGCCGCACTGCGTGCAGGACACGCCGGGGGCGGCGTTTCACCCCGATCTGGAGTTGCCGGACGGCGCGGCGGTGGTGTCCAAAGCCGAACAACCCGACCGCGAGGCCTACTCGGCGTTCGACAGTGGGGAACTGGGCGAGAAGTTGCAGGCGGCGGGCATCCGGCGGCTCTGGGTGGGCGGGCTGGCCACGGATTACTGCGTGAAAGCGAGCGTGCTGGACGCGGTGCAGCTGCCGGAGCTTGAGGTTCATGTGATTACGGCTGGAATCCGGGCCGTGGACGTGGCCGCCGGCGACGGGGACGCGGCCCTGCAAGCCATGCAAGCGGCCGGCGCCATCCTGGAGCACGCCGAGCCCGCATGACGCCCCGGGCGCAGCCGTCCGCGCCCGCCGACGCGCTGCTGACCGATCTGTATCAGTTGAGCATGCTGCAGGCGTACTGGGAGCACGGCCTGACGGACACGGCGACTTTCGACCTGATTTGTCGACGCCTGCCGCCGCACCGCAACCTCTTGATCGCCTGCGGGTTGGAAACGGCCCTGGACTACCTGGAAGGGCTGGCGGTCACGTCGGCGGACCTGGAATACCTGGCCTCGCTCAGTCGCTTTTCGCGGGACTTTCTGAACCGGCTGGAGCGGCTCAAGTTCCGGGGTGACGTGCGGGCGGTGCCCGAGGGGACGCCGCTGTTCGGCAATGAGCCAATCCTGGAAGTCACGGCCTCGCTGCCCGAAGCGCAGATCGTAGAGACGTACCTGCTCAGCACGATTCATCACCAGACGATGGCGGCATCAGCCGCATACCGCCTGGTGGCGGCCGCCGACGGCGCGCCGGTCGTGGACTTCGGCACGCGGCACGCGCAGGGGGCGGCGGCGGGCGTGGACACGGCACGGGCGGCCTACATTGCGGGTCTCGCCGGGACCTCAAATGTCGCCGCCGGAAGGCAATTCGGGATTCCGGTCAGCGGAACCATGGCTCACAGCTACATCCAGGCACACGAGCGCGAGTCGGAGGCGCTGGCATCGTTCACATCGACGCACCACGGAACCACCCTGCTGGTGGACACCTATGGCCTGGTCGGTGGCGTGCAGCGGGTGATCGACCTGGCGGCGCGACAGGGCGAGCGATTCGATGTGGCTGCCATCCGCATCGATTCAGGCGACCTTGGGGCTAACGCCCGGCTGGCACGCCGAATGCTGGACGACGCCGGTTTGGTCTCGGTTCGGATCATTGTGAGCGGGGAACTCGACGCCCCGGCAATCGCGGACCTGGTCAGCGAGGACGCGCCCATCGATGGGTTCGGCGTCGGAACGGCGCTGGCGGTGTCGACCGACGCGCCTTACCTGGACACGGCCTACAAGCTGGCGGCGTACGCGGGGCGGGGGCGGATGAAGCTGTCCGCCTCCAAGCAGACATGGCCTGGACGCAAGCAGGTCTTTCGCGAAAAGAAAAACGGAGTCGCGACCCGTGACGTCATTGGAACTGCCGGCGAATCGCTGGAGGGTCGGCCCTTACTGGAAACGGTGATGACCGACGGGCGGCGGATCCAGGGCGCCAGTCGATCGCTTGCAGAGGCTCGACGGCACGCGGCTTGGTCGCTGGCGGCGCTGCCGGCGAGGATTCGCGGATTGGACCGGTCCGATCCTCCGTATCCGGTATCGATCAGCGACCGGCTGGACCGTTCGGCGCGCACGCTGGCACGTCGTCTGCGGGGCGAGGCTTAGCCTTCGACGGCGCCGGGCTGCCCGGCGGCCAATTCACGCTTGACTATCAGCCGGCCCGCGCCGTCCTGGGCGACGAAGCAAAGCGACGCAGGCGCAGCGAGTTGGCGACCACGGACAGGTCGCTGAAGGCCATGGCGGCGGCGGCCAGCATGGGGTTGAGTTGTACGCCCCAGACCGGAAACAGGACGCCGGCCGCGACCGGGATCAACGCCACGTTGTAGGCGAATGCCCAGAACAGGTTCTGCCGAATCGTGCGCATCGTGGAACGGCTGAGCCGGATGGCCGTGACCGCAGCGTCCAGATCGCCGCGCACAAGGGTGATGTCACCGGCTTCCATGGCGATGTCGGCTCCCGAACCCATGGCAATGCCCAGGTCGGCCTGGGCCAGGGCCGGGGCGTCGTTAATTCCGTCGCCGACCACGGCCACGCGATGCCCGGCGGTCTGCAATTCGCGCACGATGGCGGCCTTGTCGCCGGGTCGCACCTCCGCCCGGACCTCGTCGACTCCGACCTGGCGGGCGATGGCCTGGGCCGGGGCCTCGCGGTCGCCCGTGACCATGAGCACACGCAGACCCAAGTTCCTGAGCTGCGCAATCGCGCTGGAGGCTTCGGGGCGCGGCGTATCGGCCAGCCCCAGCAAGCCGGCCAATTCGCCGTCGATCGCCGCGTAGACCGGCGTGCGGCCCCGCGCGGCCAATTGCTCGCCGCGACGCGCGGCGGATTCGACCGGCACTCCGGCGTCCGCCAGCAGGCCGGCCGTGCCGACCAGGACCATTCGCTCGTCGACCAGGGCCTGCACGCCGCCGCCGGTAACCGATCGAAACCGGCCAGCCGGCGACAGTTCAACACCGCGGCCACGCGCGCCCTGCACGATGGCCTGGCCGATGGGATGCTCGGAGTCTCGCTCAGCCGAGGCGATCAGGCGCAGGATTTCCGACTCGGGCATGCCGTTGAGCGGAATGACGTCCGTGATCGCGGGCCGGCCGCTCGTAATCGTGCCCGTCTTGTCCAGCACCACGGTGTCGACGCGCCCGGCCGTTTCCAGTGCTTCGCCGCTGCGTACCAGGACACCCAGCTCGGCGCCCTTGCCCACGCCAACCATGATGGCGGTTGGCGTGGCGATGCCGAGCGCACAGGGGCAGGCGATGATCAGCACGGTAACCATGGCGACCAGCGCGTAGGTGAGCCGCGGATCGGGTCCGACCGCCAGCCACACAGCCAGGGTCAGGAGGCTAATGACGATCACGGCGGGCACGAAGCGGGCGGACACCCAGTCCGCCAGCCGCTGCACGGGCGCCTTGGAGGTCTGGGCACGTTCCACCAGAGCAATGATCTGCGCCAGCATCGAGTCCTGGCCGAGGCGGGTGGGGTTAACGCGCAGGCTGCCCGTGGTGTTGAGCGTGGCGCCGATCACCTCGTCACCCGGACCCTTGTCGACCGGTATGCTCTCGCCAGTGATCATCGATTCGTCCAAGGCCGACAGGCCCTCGAGCACCCGGCCATCCACCGGAACCCTCTCGCCGGGGCGTACGACGACGACATCGTCATGCCGAACGTCGTCAAGCGCGACTTCGAGGGTCTGTCCATTCCGCTCGACCCGGGCCGTCCTGGCCCTGAGGTCCAGCAGCCGCTGGATCGCCGCGGAAACCCGGGCGCGAGCTCCCATCTCGAAATAGCGGCCGAGCAGCACCAGACCGATGATGACGGCCGAGGCTTCGAAGTAGTGCATGTCGGCCCCGGCCACACCGCTCAGCAGTCCGGGTGCAACCGTGACGATGAGGCTGTAGCCGTACGCGGCGCTGGTTGCAATGGCAACCAGCGTGTTCATATCGGTGGTCCCGCGCCGCGCGGCCAGCCAGGCGCCCCGGTAGAACGACCAGCCGGACCAGAACTGAACCGGCGTGACGAGGACCATTACCACCCAGGGATTGCGCAGGAGCTCCGGCGCCCAGGGGATGACGTCCATCGCCCCCCACATCGCCAGGACTCCGACGCCGAGCGCGAAGGCAGCTTGAATGCCGAGCCAGCGACGTTCGCGCCGGCGGCGCTCCTCCAGCCCGCCGTCAGCGGCGGCAGCGCCATCGGGCGTTGCCTCGGGCGCGGCGGTTTCGACCACGCTGAAGCCGGCGCGCTCCACGTCCGTCCGCAGCGCGCCAAGGTCGGCCTGTCCCAGGGCGTGACGCACCAGGGCCTGGCCGGAGGCGAGGTTTACCGATGCGTCAAGCACCCCGGAAACTCTGGCAAGGGCGTTCTCGACCTGGCCCACGCAGGACGCGCAGTGCATGCCCTCGATCTGGAGCGTGCGTTCGGCTGTTGGGACTTCGTAACCCGCTGACTCGACCGCGGCGGCGACATCGGCCGCCCTGACGTCCCGACCGGCTCGCACGGCGAGCCTTTCGTCCGCGAGATTGACCGCTGCTTCCAGAACGCCATCCACTTCTGCGACAGCCTGTTCGACGCGACCTACGCAGGCGACGCAGTGCATGCCGGTGACAGGGAGAGTGAAGGACCGCTCGGTGTCGACGGTCATGGGACCTCACCGTTGCCGTGGGCGTGCGGGGGCTTCTCGCCCGCGTTCAGGGAGGCGGCGACGCGCTCGATGGCCTCGCCGGCCGAGGCCACACGTCGCAGGTGACCGGTGCCTTTGAAGACATCCATGAGCTCCGCAATCACCTGCTCGCGTTCGGCGGGATCTTCCGAGGCGATGGCGGTGGTGACGCAGGTTCGCAGGTGGCGTTCGAGGACGCCGGCGTTGACCTTCTCGATGGCGCCCTGGATGGCCAGGGTCTGCTTGAGGACATCCACGCAGTACGCCTCGTCTTCGAGCATCTTCTCGACCGCGCGGGCGTGGCCCTGGATGGACTTCCAGCGGTTGAGGAGGTTGCGGGTTTCCCGATCCATCGATTGCTCCGGGGCCGTTGAGCCCTGCCTGACCCCACCCCAGGTGGGGTGGTTCACCCAAGCCTACACCCGAATGGGTCCTCTGCAAACAGGTCGGTCGCCTCCGCGATGGCGTTGCTCGCGCTATGTTGCAGGCCACCACCTAACCCGGAGTCACCACAATGGAGTACCGTCGCCTGGGCCGCACGAATCTGCGAGTCTCGCTGGCCAGCCTGGGAACCGGCGGCCCCAGCAAGATGGGGCAGAACCGCGGGACAACCCCGGACGATGCCCGGAGCCTGACCCGGCGGGCGCTGGACCACGGGATCAACTTCTTCGATACGGCGGCCAGCTACGGCGACAGCGAGGCCCTGCTCGGGCATGGGCTGGCGGGGGTTCCGCGCGACGAGTTCATCGTGGCGACCAAGTACAGCCCGCTTGCCGATGACGAGTTGAAGAGTCCCGAGGACGTGGGGACGTCGATCAATCGAAGCCTGGAACGCCTGCAACTCGACTACATCGACGTGATGCAGGTACATGGCCTAATGCCGGACCGGTATGACGACGTCGTGGAGCAGCACCTGCCCGTGCTGCTTGAGGCTCAACGAGCCGGCAAGGTCGGCTTTCTGGGCGTTACCGAGCAGGCCCATGCGGACGTCCACCATGAGACGTTCAAGCAGATGGTGGCGGACGACCACTTCGACACTCTCATGGTCGGCTACAACCTGCTGCACCAGACGGCCGAGCAGGACGTGCTGGAAGCAGCCGAGGCCGCGGACATCGGTTTGATCGTGATGATCGCCGTGCGGCGCGCGCTGGGTAACCCTGAGCGGCTGCGCGAAGTGATTGCCGAACTGAAGGCCGACGGACACCTGGCGGCCGACGCGCTGCCGGATGACAATCCGCTGGGCTGGCTGGTGCATGGCGACGTGGAGTCGGTGCCGGAAGCGGCCTATCGCTATGTGCTGGAGCCCAGTGCCATCTCAACGGTGCTCACGGGAACGGCCAATCCCGACCACCTGGACGCCAATGTGGCCGCCATGGCGCGGGGACCGCTACCGCCCGAAGACCGAGCGCGGCTGCAGGCGATTTTCGGCGGCCTTGCGCTGGGGCTGGGGAACTAGCGCCGCAAACCCGGCCCGCGCGGTTAGTCGATGGCGCCGGTGGCCCGCATGACGGTTTCCTGGACGATGCGCTCGTGCTCGAGTGGGCGCTCCGGCGCCTGCTCCCCGCGCAACGTGCGGACGAAGGCCTGCAGGCTGGCCGCGTAGCGCGGGCGGGCTTCAAGGGTCATCGTCTGCTCGCCTTCGAGGAAACCGTCGCGCGCGCTGTCCAGGGACAGCCGGACGGTCTCCGCGGGCTCCATCGGCTCCATGATGGCCCAGCCGCGCGAGCCGTAGACCTCGTAGCGCCGTGGGCGCGGCGCAACCTCGAGGCCTGCGATGTCCACGATCGCCAGGGCTCCCGGGTACTCCAGGACCGCTACCCCGTTGTCAATGAAGCCGCTCTCTGGCCGCACCCGCTGCATAAACGGCGTCACCCGATCCGGACGCCCCAGCGTCCAGACGACCTGGTCCAGCACGTGGCCGCACAGGTCGTAGAAAACGCCGCCGGCGAAGCTGGCCAGCAAGGAGTGAGTGGCGGGCTCAACGTAGGTGGACATGTGGGCGCGGATGGCGAAGATGTCGCCCAGGAGCCCTCCGCGCGCCCAGTTGGCAATGCGCTGGTAGCCGTCGTGGTGGCGGAACATGTAACCAAGCTGGATGTAGAGATTCTGCTCGGCAGCTGATTTCAGCACACGCTCCCAGCGGGGGAAGTCGTGGCCGGCCGGCTTGTCAAGGAGCAAATGGCGACCGGCCGCGATGACGGCCTCGCCCTGCTGGAGGTTCTCGGAGTTATCGCCTTCCGCAGCCACGGCGTCGATGCTGGCGTCGTCCAGGACGGCGCCCAGGTCGTCGAGCCAGATCGTCCGGTTCCAGGGCGCGGCGCCGCCGGATTCGAGTTCTTGCCGTCGGTCGGCGTCGTCCTCGTACACGCCCACCACGTCAACGTCCGGATTGTCGAGCATCACGCGAAGCCAACCCGCGGCGTGGGGATGCTTGGTCCCCCACTGAACCATGCGCAACGGTGAAGGGGTCACGGTGTCTGGCTCCTCTGGCAGCGTCGCAGAACGCAGTCACGCGTCTGAAAATAGCCTAGCGCTCCCACCGGCCAGGTGATGGGCTGCAAAGCGACCGAAGCGAGGCACGCGCGGCGACGAATGTCAGGACTCGTGGAGGATTCGACGCACGTGTTCAATCCGACCGTCGGCGGTGTAACGCCAGACTCCCACGTACCCCTGGCGCAAGTCACCGTTGGCGTCCCATTCCAACGGACCCGACGCGCCCCGGTAGACGATCTGGCCGCCATCGGCCAGCACTTCGAGCGCGCGGGCCACGCCGTCCGGTCCGGCGGTGACGGGCTCACCACGACCTGAAACAACGGCGCGCAAATGGTCGCGAATGACGGTGCCGTCTGTGCTGTTGCCCGCCTGGGCCGCCAGGGCAAGGGCAATGGTGGAGTCATAGACCTCCCTGGCATAGCTGCCGACCGGAGGCTCGCCGTAGGCCTGGACGTAGGATTCCACCCATGCCGGGGCAGGCTGGCCCGTAGCGGACGCTCCGACGCCGTACGAGTCGGCCAACGCGTCCGCGCCGATCGCTTCGATGAGATCCAGGTTCCGCAGGGCGCCGTTCCACAAGAATTGGTCATAGAGGCCAAGGTCCAGCGCCTCGCGGGCTGCAATCACAGCCTCGGCCGGATACAGGAGGGCGACGAGCACCTGGGCGCCGCCAGCGGCTGACTCGCGCAGGGCGTCGGCCACGCTGCCCTGGCCAATCTCCACGGCCACCGACCGGAGCGCGCCGTCCCAGGCCTGATCAAATGCCCGGGCCAGCCCCTGGCCCCAGAGATCGTCGCGGTAGAGCACGCCGACGTTGTCAAAGCCACGCTCACCCGCTAATCGCGCCAGCGCCGGCCCATACGCCCGGTGGGACAAGGTGGCGCGGAAGAAGAAGTCGTTGTCCGCAGCGTCAGTCAGGCGCGCGGTGCCTGCCGCTGGACTAATGAAAGGGATCCCGGCCGACCCCGTCACACGCTCAGCCACCGCAAGCGAATTGACGCTGGTGCTGGGTCCCACGATCGCGTGCACGTCTTCCGCTTCTATGAGGCGCTGGGCTTCGTCGACTGCCCGGTCCGGACTCTGTTGAGTGTCCGCCACCACGGCTTCGACCGGGCGCCCAAACACGCCACCAGCCTGGTTGAGGTGGGCAATAGCTAAGTGGAAGGCCCGCTGCCGGTCCTGGGCGTTCTGCGCCGAACCCTCGCTGATATAGGTCAGCAAGCCGAGCTTCAACGGCTGGTCGTGTCTCGTTTCGCCGCAGGTCGCGAACACCGTGGCGAGAAGAAGCGTCGCAAGGACACGCACTGCCAAGGTGCACGTCGTCGCACTCGAACGGTGAGAACTTGGCGGTTTCGACCCAGCACTCCAGGGCCGAGAAGTCTGCAACATGTGTGAGGTTGTTTCTGCCTCAGAACAGCTTGCGTCCCGGGACGTTGACGCGCGTGCGATAGAGCGCTGTGCCCGCGTTGATGAACAAGCTGCGCAAGTCGGCGTCGCCCCAGGTGAAGTTGGCCACGCCCCGCGGGACGTAGATAACGCCCAGGCAGGTCGCGTCCGGCGCGAACACCTGCACACCGCCCGGGCCGGCCGTATACAGGTTGCCTTCGGTGTCGATCTTCATGCCGTCCGCCAGGCCCTCGCGGTCGCCGGTCAGTTCGGCCCAGACGCGGCCGTTTGACAACCCGCCGTCGGCATCCACGTCGAACACTCGGATGTGGGCGCGCATTGTGTCGTTGATGAACAGTTGCTGCTCGTCCAGCGAGAATGTAAGTCCATTGGGCTGGTCGAAGTCGTCGACCAGCAGCCGGAGCGTGCCGCTCTCGGGATCGAGCCGGTACACACCGCGGACATCGAGCTCCGGCTCGCGCAGCACCCCGTAGTAGTCCATACGCCCGAACGACGGATCGCTGAAGTAGATCGAGCCGTCGCTCTTGACGATCACGTCGTTGGGGCTGTTCAGTTCCTTGCCGTCATAGTGCGTGGCCAGGACTGTGATCGAACCGTCGTGCTCTGTCCGCGTCACGCGGCTGGTCGCGTGCTCGCAGGTGATCAGCCGACCCTGCAAGTCATAGGTGTTGCCGTTGGCCATGTTGCTGGGCTGCCGAAAGACCTGGATTCCGTGCGCGGCCGTCCACTTGCGCATGACGTTGCCGGGCATGTCGCTGAAGATTAGATGGCCTTCAACGTGGTGCCAGACCGCGCCCTCGGTGAAGTCGAATCCCCCGGCCAGTTCCTCGACCGGCGCGTCGTAGCCGACGACCTGGCGAAACCGCTCATCGCGAATGTCAACATTCATGGCCGCTCCCTGATCTACGGCTGCACCGTCAGCGCTTGCGGACCGCGACGGCCACTACTCGTCGGGGGAAATCACCGGCAGCGCTTCGTTCATGGCGCCGGACCTGAATCCCTGCAGGTCCAGGGTCACGTAGGTGAATCCCAGCGACTTCAGGCCCTGAATGATGCGCTGCCGTCGTTCCGAATCCTGCGTGAATCGAGCCAGTTCGGCTTCCGGCACTTCGATGCGAGCGATGCTGCCGTGGTGTCGAACGCGCAACTCCCGGAAGCCTTCGGCGCGCAGCAGCGCCTCCCCGGCTTCGATCTGCCCGAGTTTCTCCACGGTGACCTCGCTGCCGTACGCGACCCGGGATGACAGGCAGGCTACCGCCGGCTTGTCCCAGCTGGGGAGGCCAAGCCGGCGCGAGAGTTGCCGCACCTCAGCCTTGCGCAAGCCGGCCTCCACCAGCGGCGCGCGGGCGCCACGCTCCCGGCTGGCGGCCATCCCTGGGCGGAAATCGCCCAGGTCGTCGACCACGGGCCCGTAGAGCATGTGTTGCACGTCGCGCTCGGCCACGAACTCGCGCAATCGATCGAAAAGCTCGGCCTTGCAGTGGAAGCAGCGGGAGCTGTCGTTGGCGCGGTAGGCCGGATTGTCCAGTTCGCGGGTGTCGATGAATTCGTGCCTGATACCGATCTGAGCAGCGAACCGGGCGGCATCGTCGCGCTCCGCTTGCGCCAGGCTGGGCGAGACGGCCGTTACGGCCAGCGCCCGGTTGCCGAGGGCATCGAACGCCATCTTGGCCAGGAAGGTGCTGTCAACGCCGCCCGAATAGGCCACGACCGCGTTCTCCAAGCCGCCAAGCGTCCGCTCCAAAAACTGCGTCTTGGCATCGAGCGAGGCCTCAAGGTCAATAGACGGCTGGTAGACGGCGGTTGTCATGCCCGAATCCTACGTGCCTTCGTCGTCCGCCGGATCGATGACGATCAGTGGCTCCTCGCTGATCGCCCCACCTCGTAACCAGAAACAGCGCATCACGGGCCGATCCGGGTCCATGAGCGAAACGATTATGAAACGGCTGTACTCGGAGTAGCCGGACTCCACGGCCTCGCGCACGTCCGTCGGCGAGGGGTAGGCATCGCTACGCGGGTGCGAGTGGTAGAAGGCGGAGATGTCCCAGCCCTGCACGTCTTCGATGTCGCGGGTGGCGTTGAGCATGTCGCGCGGATCAATGGTGTAGTGCACGCGGCTCTGGTCGGCGTTGCGCGCGGGGTACGCCTTCAAGGCCCTTTCACCCCGTCCACCGATGAGACCGCAGCATTCGAGCGGGGCCTCGGCGCGGGCCTGGGCCACGATCTGATCGAACTGCGCGCGGGTCAGGTGGAAGGGCATGGCGCAAAGATAAGGGATTGCGGTAGCCGCTGATAGGTGTCGGCCGCGTGTTTCATAGTTCGGCCGGCCTCGTTAGCATGAGCGCTTGCCGGTGCGGCGCGCGAACAAGGCCGCCATGACCAGTGTGATTACCGGCACCCCGGGCGGGAAAGGATAACGGTGTCCTATGCCTTTTCGTCCCCAGGGTCTCTGGCGTCACCCCAACTTCCTGAAGCTGTGGGTTGGCGGGACCGTCTCGGCGTTCGGATCGCAGATCACCTTCCTGGCCCTGCCGCTCACCGCGGTACTGGTGCTGGATGCCTCGCCGCTGCAAATGGGCATCCTGGCGGCCATCGGCGGCCTGCCGTCGCTCGCCTTCGGCGTCGGTGTGGGCGTCTGGGTTGATCGGCTCAGGAAACGCCGGGTCATGATCCTTGCCGACTACGGACGCGCACTGTTGCTGCTCTCGGTCCCAATCGCCGCCTGGCTGCAGGTCTTGCGGATCGAGCACCTCTACGCCGTGGCCCTTGGCACCGGCACGCTGGGGATGTTCTTCGGCGTCGCCAATCGGTCGATTCTCCCGTCGCTGGTATCGCGGGAGAAGCTGGTGGAAGCCAACAGCAAGCTCGCGATCGGCACGTCGGCATCGCAGGTCGCCGGCCCGGGGGTTGCCGGTGTCCTGATCCACGTGGTCACGGCGCCCGTGGCCCTGGTCGTCGACGCCGTGACCTTTGTAGTTTCAGCGCTTGCTCTCCGAGGAATCCGTCTCACGGAGGCTGCGCCTGCCACGTCTGAGACCGGCGACAGCTTCCTTACACAGGCTCGCGAAGGGCTGGTCGTCGTCGGCCGGAACCGAATCCTGCTCCCCATCGCCGTCGCCATCGGCGGGATCGCCGTCTTCAACGCAATGTTTGAAGCCGTGTGGCTGCTCTACGTCAACAAGCAACTCAATGTCGAACCGCTAGCCTTCGGCTTCCTGTTCGCGGTGAGCAGCGTCGGGTTCATGGTCGGCGCCTTCGTCGCGGAACGGCTGATCCGCTGGTTGGGCGCCGGTCCGGCCATGATCGCTGCGGTTGTCATTGCGGCGCTGAGCGACCTGGTGACCCCGCTGGCGGGAGGGCCGCTGGCAGCCGTCGTCGTGTTGCTGACCACATCGATGTTCCTGTTCGGCATCGGCGCCACGGTTTACGGGGTTTGCCAGGGCAGCCTGCGCCAGGCCACCACGCCGCTTCGGCTTCAGGGCCGCATGAACGGCATCATGAACACCCTGGAGATTGGGCTGGTCCCGCTCGGCGCCCTGGTCGGTGGTGTGGTAGCTGAGGCATTTGGCATGCGGCCGACACTCTTCGTCGCCGCCGGACTTGAACTGGCCGTCGCTCTCTGGCTGTTCCTCTCGCCGATTCGGTCGCTCCGCGAGCTGCCGAAACCGGACGAATCGGGCGATGCGTAGCACCGGATACGCGTCGGCACACTACGGCCGGAACGAGCGGAATCTCTTGACGCTCGTTTTGGCCGATCTCTACAATGGGCTGCTAACGCGATTGATTCGATCCGCGTCAGCGCGCGTCCGGAATTGCTCGGTGCGCGGTGCCTGACTGGCGGACCAGCCACGACCCCCACACGAAGGCCGAAGCGTCCTGCTCGCGGCCAGCCGGGTCGAAAGGGACGAAAGTATGCCGAAAGACATCCTGCTGGATGTAGAGGCCCGCTCGAAGCTGGTAAAGGGCATCGATGTGGTGGCCAACGCCGTCAAGACGACGTTGGGGCCAAAGGGCCGCAACGTGGCCCTGGGCAAGAAGTACTCCGGCCCCACGGTGACCCATGACGGCGTGACCGTGGCCAAGGACATCGACCTGGAAGACCCGTTCGAGGACATGGGCGCCCAGCTCATCAAGGAAGCCGCCAGCAAGACCAACGACATCGCTGGCGACGGCACCACCACCGCCACCGTGCTGGCGCAGGCCATCATCAAGGAAGGCCTGAAGAACGTCGCGGCCGGCGCCAACCCCATGATCATCAAGCGCGGCCTCGCCAAGGGCGTCGAGACCGTAGTCGAGGAAGTACGCGCCCAGGCCAAGCAGATCCGCAGCCAGGACGAAATCGCCCAGATCGCCTCCATCTCCGCCAACGACACGCAGATCGGCGAGTTGATCGGCGAGGTGATGGACAAGGTCGGCAAGGACGGCGCCATCACGGTTGAGGAGTCCAAGGGCCTCGAATTCGAGATCGAGTACGTGGAAGGCATGAAGTTCGATCGCGGCTACATCTCGCCGTACTTCGTGACCAACCAGGACCGCATGGAGGCCGTGATCGAGGACGCGCTAGTCCTGGTTACCGACAAGAAGTTGTCGGCGGTGAGTGACATTCTCCCGACGCTGGAGAAGGTCACGCAGTCCGGCAAGAAGGATCTCGTGATCATCGCCGAGGACGTGGAGGGCGAAGGCCTGGCCACCCTGGTGGTGAACAAGCTGCGCGGCATCCTGAACTGCCTGGCCGTCAAGGCCCCGGGCTACGGCGACCGCCGCAAGGAAATGCTGCAGGACGTGGCCGTCGTCACCGGCGGCACGGTTATCTCCGAGGACATGGGCCGTCGCCTGGACGGCGTGATCCTTGAGGACTTGGGTCGCGCCCGCCGCGTGGTGGCCGACAAGGACAACACCACCATCGTCGAGGGTGGCGGCAAGGAAGCGGCCGTGCAGGCCCGCCTCAATCAGCTCAAGGGCCAGGTTGAGGAAGTCACGTCTGAGTACGACCGCGAGAAGCTGCAGGAGCGGCTGGCCAAGCTGGCCGGCGGCGTGGCGGTTATTCGGGTCGGCGCCGCCACCGAGACCGAGCTCAAGGAGAAGAAGCACCGCGTGGAGGACGCCCTGTCAGCTACGCGCGCCGGCATCGAGGAAGGCATCGTGCCGGGCGGTGGTGTGGCGCTCCTAAACGCCGCGCACGTGCTGGACGGCGTGGAAGCCGAGTGCGTTGGCGATGAGATCGTCGGCGTTCGCGCTCTACGGCGCGCGCTCGAAGAGCCGCTGCGTTGGATCGCTTCCAACTCCGGTGCCGATGGCTCGGTGGTCGTCGAGGAAGTTCGCCGACAGTCCGCTGCCAAGGGCACGAACTGGGGCTACCACGTGGTGGACGAGGAGTACACCGACATGGTGGCGGCTGGCGTAATCGACCCGGCCAAGGTCACGCGCTCGGCCCTCGAGAACGCCGCCTCAATCGCCGGCATGATCCTCACCACCGAGGCACTCATCGCCGACGTTCCCGAGCAGGAAGAGGCCCCCGCGCCAGCAATGGACTACTAAGTCCTCACCATCGGATTGCTCAACCGCCCCGCCGGCCGTGGCCGGCGGGGCGGTTTGCTCTTGTCGGCGGCGCTAGTGGCTAGCGTCCTATTCACAGGATGCCGACCGGCAGACGTTGCCGTATTGCGCGGCAGGCTTCGTTTCCGAGTGTCGAGGTGCGAAGGATCGGAATACCGGCCTATCCCTCAGGGGATACCGCACCGGAGGGGTCCACCACCCACGTCCACTCGCCGACTTCCTCGCCGGACGGCGCCATTCGCGCCCCACGCCAACGCACGGTAATCGGCGGACCGTCAGGCGCCAACGGCGGAAACTGAAAGCCGCCGTGCTCACTCGAGCCCGGCGCTACCCGCCCCCGAGGTGCGGGGATGCCCTCGCCGATCGGGATTATTGCCGGAATCTCGGATCCATCAATGTCAATGACCAGCCCCGTCGCAAAGGCCAGCAGCGTCTCTTCGCGGCGATTCTGCAGCGCGAAGTAGATGCGCGTCTCCTCCGCCGTAAACTCGATGCGCTCCAGGACCACTCGTACGCCGCGCCGCTCGAGCGCCTGCCCGACCTGCTCCACCCGCAGCGCCGGCCGCACACCAAGCCGGTCGGTGACCGTTAGGCCCGAAACTTCGATTTCCGGCTGCGGTGTCTCGCCGCAGCCAGCTTCCATGTCGGCAACGGTGCTGACGGTGCCCTCGACCCAGACGAAGTTGTCGCGCTCCACGCCTTCCGTCCGGTCGGGAATCCGAAAGACCGTTGAGAGTTGATCGTTGTCAAAGTCCACCCACGCACAGAGTTGCAAGTCCCCGGCGACCTGGGAAACGCTGTAGACGCGGGCACGTAGCACCACGCGCTGTCCGACGGCTGCTCCAGGATCCGCGTGGACGACCGGCCAGTCCTGGTTCGTCAGAACGACCGAGGATGTTGGCGTAGGTGTGGCATCGAGACGAGGTTCGACAGTCCCGTCGCAGGCGGCAAGCATGCCCAGCACCAGGCCGATGACCACAAGCGGCCGCAGCGTCCAGACTTGCCTCACGGTTGGCCCTCAACCGCGCGAAGATGCAATCGGCGTTCGCGCGCGTCATACTCTGCCCCATGGCGTCGAGTGAAAGGCAACCGCCCATGACGCGAGCCGCGGTGATCGGGCTTGGCCGTATTGCAAGTACCTGGGACGAAGAACGCAGCAAGTACGACGGTTGGCATCTCCCGCACGCCCACATCGGCTGCATGGCCGCCGTCCCCGAAATCGAAATTGTCGGTTTGTCGGACACCTGGAGCGAGCAGCGCGAGGCGGCCCGCGCGAAGTGGGGGATTGATGCCCTCTATGCGGACTACCGCGAAATGCTTGCCAAGACCCGGCCGCAGATCGTCAGCATCTGCACGTCCATGAAGCCCCGTACAGAAATCCTGCTTGAGATCGCGAATGGCGACTATGGCGTCCAGGCCATCTGGGCCGAAAAGCCGCTGACCTATTCGCTGGCGCAGGCTGACGAGGTGATCGCGGCCTGTCGCAAGGCCGGCATTCACCTGGCCGTCAACTGCACCCATCGCTGGCGCGACAGTTTCACCCAGGCCCGCGAAATGATTGACGACGGGCTCATCGGCGATGTCATTCACGTCCAGGGCGGCCTCAACTGCAACCTCTCCCATAACGGCAGTCACCTGATTACCCGCCTCACCACGTTTACCGATGCCCCGGTCGCCTGGGTTGCCGGCGAGGCCGAGAGCGACGACGCCGTGGCCGGCGACGACGATTTTGCCGGGAATGGCTACTTCGTGTGCCAGAACGGCGTGCGCGGCATGTTCCGGGGCATGCGCACCGGCGGGCTGGAACTCTCGTACGACATCACCGGGACCGACGGCATGATTCGCCTGATGGACGACAGCCGCAGCCCCGAGCTCTGGCGGATCGAAGAGGGCATGCCCGGCCAGCGCGGACCGACGCCGGTCTGCCACTTCTTCCGACCCAGTCACAATCCCCGAGCCGCCGGCGTGAATGTGCTGTATGACCTGATGAACTGCATCGAGACCGGCGACGACTCCCGCTGCTCGGGCGAGGATGCTCGTGAAGCCCTGGAGATCGCCATTGCCGTCCGTGAATCGCATCGCAGAGGCGGTGGTCGCGTCGATCTTCCGCTCGAAGACCGCAGCCTCGGCATCGTCTCGCGCGAAGTGCTGGTCTCGGAACTTCCACGCGCGATTCTCCGGCGGCGCGAAGCTGAAGCCGCCTCGCAGGCGGGAGGGGCGACCTGATGGCCAAAGTCAAAGCGGCCGTGATTGGTCTGGGACGTATCGCCAGCACCATCGACGAAGAGCTTGGTGACTTTGACGGCGTTGAGTTCCCGTACGGCCACATCCCCTGCTACATGTCCATGCCCGAGGTTGAAGTCGTCGGCATGTCCGACACCTGGGTCGAGCAGCGCGAGGCGGCCGGCGCCAAGTGGGGGTTCGAGGCGCTCTACGCGGACTACCGCCAGATGCTGGAGGAGACGCGCCCGGACATCGTCAGCGTCTGTACGTCCGCCAAGCCGCGCGCCGACATCCTGCTGGAGATCGCCAACGGCGGCTACGGCGTGCGTGCGATCTGGGCCGAGAAGCCCATCACCCTGTCGCTGGCCGAGGCGGATGCCGCCATCGATGCCTGTCGGCGGGCCAATATCGCGCTGGGGATCAACTGCACGCGCCGCTGGCGCGACGACTATCTGCAAGTGAAAGCCTTGCTCAACGAAGGCGTGATCGGCGACGTGGTATCGGTGGATTCCCGGTCCAGGTGCAGCCTGTCCCACAACGGCAGCCACTTGATTACCACGCTCACCATGTATGTGCCTGATCGCGCCGTCTCGGTCGTCGGCGAGGCCGAGTTGGATGAGGCCAACCCCGACAATGACTTTTCAGGCACCGGTCTGATCAGGTTTCCCGGCAGCATCCGCGGCTACGTTCGCGCCTACGACAACGGGCCGAACGAGAACTCCCACGACATCGTCGGTACCGACGGCATGATCCGCATGATGAATGACGCCCGCAGCGTCCAGATATGGACCGCGCACAAGGCGTTGGCCGGCCACCAGCAGCTTCGGGAGCGTGGCACCTTCGTCCGCCGCCACTTCCCGCCACCGGTCCGGCGCCACAGTGGCGGCGTGAACGCCGTTCGCGACCTCATCCACTGCAGTGAGTCGGGCGACGATCCGCGCTGCAGCGGCGACGACGCACGCGAGGCCCTCGAAATCGCCATCGCGATCCGGGAATCCGAACGGCGCGGCAATCAGCCGGTTGACCTGCCGCTGGCCGACCGCAGCGCGCAGATCATCTCCGGCGAAGTCGTCCGCAGCGAACTCCCCCGCGCCATCTTGCGTCAACGGGAGGAAGCCGCGCAGGCCTGACCGCAAGGAATGTCCTGGTCGTCGCCCGCCCGGCCCAGCCAGGCGACAGCCGGGCTATCCGTGCAGTGGAAAGGCGCGTTCCAGGCCGTGACGAGCGGCGATCTGAAGAATCGCCTCGTGGATCTCGCCGTTGCTGAAGATGCAGCGACGGCTCTCGGGACCGGCGGGAAGACCTTGCACATTGGAAACCCGACCGCGGGCGCACCGCACGAGTAGTCCGGCTCCCGCGTGATCCCACCACTTGACTGTGCTGAACATCGCGCCGTCGTAGCGTCCGGCGGCTACCCACGCTGTTTCCAGCGCCGCGGAACCGGTCAAGCGCACGCGATGAAATGTGCGCGCCGCTTCGGCCAGCGCAGCATTGAAGCGGCGGTCATCCTCGGCGTTGATTCCCCGCTGCGCCCAGGCCACGGTGCTCTGGGACGGCTCCGTCCGTTTCGTTACCTCGATCACGCGACCGTTGAGCCGCGCCGGACCATCAGCCAGCGCCGTGAACATCTCGTCGCGCACGGGATCGAATATCGCGGCGACTTCGGGTCGGGAGTCGCGTGTGTGAGCCACACTCACGCAGAACTGGGGCTGCCCGCGGGAGTAATTGTCGGTGCCGTCGAGGGGATCGATTACCCAGACGTCCGGCCCATCGATCTCCTCGTCGTCGGCAAACTCCTCGGAATAGACAGTGTGCGTAGGAACGAGCTCGTCCAACACGTCGCGAATGGCGCGGTCGGCCGCAAAGTCGGCGTCGGTCACCACCGTGCGTTCGCCCTGCCAGGTTTTCCACTGCACACCCAGCAGCTCGGACTCGAAGCTCCGCAGTAACTCGGCACCGGCCGCGCGGGCGGCCAGCTCAGCTATCTCCAGCAGCCTGGCCCGGTCGTTCGGGCCTGTCACGTTCAGGCGGTGGTCGGCATTTCGGCCAGCGCCTTGCGCAGGCCCTGGGTCCAGCCGCGCACATTGCGGCGCAGGCTGAACCGCACAAAGAATCCCAGCGGGCCCAACGTGCGCGGACCGGACGCGGTCTGGCGGATCCGAACGCCCGTGCCGCCTTCGACCGGACGCAATTCGATGGACATTCCACGGGTGAGTCCGGCCTTGCTCCCGGTCCATGAGGCCGAGTGGCCCAGGTCAACCTCGGTGATGGTGTAGATGAACGTCATCCGCTCGCGCCCGGTCTTCTGGCGAAATCGGAAACCCGGCGTCCAATTGCCGGCGGTGAGTCGCTCGGCGTCCTCAATCGTGGTGTTCCACTTCTGCCAGTCGTTGATCGTGCTCACCAGTTGCCAGATTGTGTTGACTGGCGCCATGAGTTCAACGCTGGCGGTTTCCTCCATCACCTCGTACTCCTAGCCCGCGCCGTACGGAAATCGCGCCCGCGCACCCGGCATCTTACGCCGCTCAGCGGCCGCTTGCCCTCCTGGGCGCTACGCTACAGCGGTAGAGCCCCGTGTACCGCCCCGAGGAGCGCTGATGGAGCCGCTGGGATTTGTTGACGCACACGTCCGCGACCTGCGCGAGCGCGGGCTCTTTCGGCCGCTCCCGGTCCTGGAGTCACCGCAGGGTCCGCGCATCCGTATCGGCGGCCGTGAACTCATCAACATGTCGTCGAACGACTACCTCGGCCTGGCCAACGATGCGGCCTTGCGCGAGGCGGCCATGGCCGGTGCCAAGACGTGGGGCGGCGGCGCCGGCGCGGTGCGCACGATCGCCGGCACGCTGGACGTGCACCAGGCACTGGAAGCCGAAATCGCCGCCTGGAAGGGCGTGGAGGCCACGCTGGTCTTTCAGTCGGGCTTTGCCGGCAACCTGGGCACCATCCCGGCTCTGGTCGGGCGTGGCGACGTGATTCTCAGCGATGAACTAAACCACGCCAGCATCATCGACGGCTGCCGGCTGAGCCGCGCGGAGATTCGCCGCTTTGCGCATGCGGATGCCGACTCGCTGCGCGAGCAGCTGGCCGGTTGCACCGCGGACCAGCGCAAGCTCGTCGTGACGGACGGCGTCTTCAGCATGGACGGGGATATCGCGCCGCTGCCGGACATTTGCGACGCGGCGGAGGCGTATGGCGCCATGGTGATGGTGGATGACGCCCACGGGAGCGGGGTTCTGGGCCGAGGCGGGCGCGGCAGCGTGGATCACTTTGGCCTGCACGGGCGCGTGCAGGTGCAGTTGGGCACCCTCTCGAAAGCCATAGGCTCCATGGGCGGATACATCGCCGGTAGCCAGGCTCTGCGCGACTACCTCACGCACACGGCCCGGCCTGTGCTGTTTTCCACTTCGCACCCGCCTGCCGTGGTCGAAACCACGCGGGCAGCGATTCGAGTGCTTACCCGGGAACCGGAACGAGTCGAACGGCTGTGGGACAACGCCCGCTTTTTCAAGCAGGGGCTGTCCGACCTGGGCATGGACCTGGGACGCAGCGCCACCCCCATCACGCCCGTGATCGTGGGCGAGGCGGAGCGCGCCCACGCGCTGAGCGACCGTCTACGGCAGCGGGGCGTCTTCGTTCAGAGCGTGGCTTTCCCAACCGTTCCTCGAGACGCCGCTAGGGTTCGGGCCATGGTCAGCGCCGCCCACAGCCGGGACGACCTGGCCCAGGCCATCGACGCCTTCGGCGAGGCGATGCGCGGTCTCTAACCCTCCGCGCTCTCGAACGACGGCGGGGCGGTGCTAGCATCGCGACCCGCGCCCGCCCGGAGTCTGAGGTGTCCGAGTCGCTTGAAGATCTGCGGCGAGAAATTGACTCCCTGGACAAGCAGTTGGTCACGCTGCTCGGGCAGCGCGCCGAGCTGGTCCAACAGATCGGTCACAGGAAGGCGGACACCGGCACCCCGGTCTTCGACCCGGGACGCGAGCGCGACGTGCTGGAGCGTGTCACGGCAATCAACCCTGGACCCTACGAGGACGACCACATCCAGGCGATCTACCGCGAGATCATGGCTGCCTCGCGGAGCCTCGAGGAGCCGCCGCGCGTTGGCTATCTGGGCCCTCCCCACACCTTCAGCCACCAGGCCGCGCAGCAGTACTTCGGCCGAATTGCCGACCTGACGCCGCTTAGTTCATTTAGCGATATCTTCGACTTCGTCGATCGCTCTCCGCGCGTCTCGGGCGTCGTCCCCATCGAGAACACCACCAGCGGCACGATTGGTGAGACGCTCGACCTTTTCGTCACCCGCAATGTCCACATCCAGGCCGAGGTTCAGCTGCCTGTCTCCCACAACCTGTTGGCGATCTCCGATGCCGGTGACTGGACCCGCGTCTACTCCCACCCACACGCCATTGCCCAGTGCCGAGGGTGGATTCAGCGTCATCTCGGCGCGACGCCGCTCATCGAAGTGGCCAGCACGGCGGAAGCCGCTCGGCGCGCCGCCGGCGAACCCAATACCGCCGCCATCGGCCCGCTGAGCGCGGCCGAGGCCTTTGGCCTGGAGGTCCTGAGCCAGGACATCCAGGACGTGGCATCAAACCGAACCCGCTTCTACGTGATCGGCGACAAGCCGTCGGCCCGCACCGGCCGAGACAAAATGGCGCTGATGGTGGCCGTCCACGACCGCGTCGGCGCGCTCCACGACGTGCTCAGCTGCCTGCGCGACCATGACCTCAACCTCAGCTTCATCCAGTCCCGTCCCTCGCGGCTGAAGCCCGACGACTACATTTTTTTCCTGGAAATGATGGGGCACCCGGATGAATCGGCGGTTCAAGATGCCCTGCGCATGCTCGGGGAGTCGACGGTCCTCACGCGCGTTCTCGGCGCCTGGCCGGTCGAGAACTGAGCGCAGCCTCTCAGCCGATGCGGGCCGCCTCGATTGCCGACCGCATTTCCTCAACCTTGGCCCGCACCGCCTGCGCGTAATCCGGGCCGTCGCCAGCCCACAGCGCCGAACGCCCTGCGTTAACCAGCACGCCCTCTGGCGCCGGGCCAAAGCCAGCCCGCACTGTGGATTCCAGCGCCCCGCCCTGCGCGCCCACGCCTGGCGCCAGGATCGGCATACGCGGAGTCAATTCACGCACCGTGACAACGTCGTCAGGACGGGTGGCGCCCACCACCACGCCCAGGTTTTCATGTTCGTTCCATTCAGCCAGCCGTTGCGCGAGCCGAAGGTAAACCGACTCGCCCCGCGCCGTAACGAGACCCTGGATGTCGTCGGCACCGGGATTGCTGCTGCGCAGCCACGCAAAGGCGCCGCGGTCCGGCCGTTCAATCAGCGGCTGGATCGCGTCCAGCCCTCCCCACGGATTGAAGGTGATAGCGTCGGCGTCGAGGTAGTCGAACAGGAAGCTGGCATACCGTTCGGACGTGTCGGTCACATCGCCAACCTTGTTGTCCGCAATCAGCAGTGCGCGGTCACCAATGGCGTCGCGCAAGTCACGCAGCAATTCCAGGCCGCCGGATCCCAGCGCCAGATAGAACGGAACGTTTGGCTTGAAGGCCACAACCGTGTCCGCGCAGGCATCAACGACCGAGAAGAGAAACTCGCGCGCGCCGTCCAACGAGCGGGGGAGGCACGCCGGCAAGCGCTCCAGGTCCAGATCGAGTCCCAGGCACACCCAGGATCGCTTGGCCTCAGCTTCGTGCCAGAGACGTGTGGCGAATCCTGTATCTCCGTGGCCGGACATCGCGGTCATGCCGTCACTCGCCAGGACGCGGGGTCTGCCCTTTTGAGACCGAAGCACGTCAGTCCTATACTCGGCCCCGCGCGAAACGCCAATAGGCGCCAGCCGCTGGGGGCAGGCATGGGTCTCTTAGATTTCCTGAAGCGCGAGAAGAAAGTGACGGCCGTCCGCCACACGATCAAGGTGATGCCTCGCGAGACCCTACGAACGATCGCCGAGCGCGAATACGGCGACCAGGACAAGTGGGAGATCATCTTCAACAAGAACAAGTGGCGGTTCGACGGGGCCGATCCGAGCACGATTTATCCTGGCATGGACCTGGATATTCCGGAGATCGAATCGGACTAACGCCGGAACTTGGGCTTCTGACCATCAGGTGCCGAAGGTCGGGATCGAACCGACACGAGGGATGAACCTCACTGGTTTTTGAGACCAGCGCGTCTACCAGTTCCGCCACTTCGGCCATGGCAGGAGTGGAGGGACTCGAACCCCCGACCTACGGTTTTGGAGACCGTTGCTCTTCCAGCTGAGCTACACTCCTCGGCTCTTCGTACGCTAGCACAGGGGACCTTTCCAATCCCCGCGTGAGGCGCGCCTCCGCGCCCACAACCCGCAGCTATGGCGGGGCCCTGGTGGCGTCTCCTGGACCGACTACGCCACCCATGACCGACCTGCCGGCCGACCTCACGTTTCGAGCGGTAGAGATTTCGACCTGGCCTGACTTCGAGCGCCTGTTTTCGTCGCGCGGCGCGCCACACTATTGCTGGTGCCGGGTGTACAGGGCGACACGCGGCTCGTCCCGTCAGGCTGACCGCACGGAGGCTAGAGCCGCGATGTGCGAGCGGATTCACCAGGGGATGCACGTAGGGGTGCTGGCCTTCGCCGACGGCGAACCGGTCGGGTGGTGCTCAGTCGGGCCGCGACCGACGTTTCCACGGCTTAGGACGACAACCGTCAGCGGCGCGGCCGATCCAGACGATTCGTCGGTCTGGTCACTGACGTGTTTCTTCGTGCCGCGACGATTTCGCAAGCGCGGGCTGGCGTCGCGCCTGCTGCAAGCGGCCGTTGATCACGCGCGCAGGCAAGGAGCCAAGGCAGTGGAGGCCTATCCGGTGGATCTGGATTCGCCGGGCTACCGGTTCGGCGGGTTCCGGCCGATGTTCCGGGCCGCCGGCTTCCGGGAACTCGGTCGCCTCGGCAAGCGACGGTACGTCGCGCGCCTGGACCTACGCGTCGCCTCAACCAATCCGTAGCCGGAGCTCGCGGCGCTCACCGTCGCCGCGGCGTGTACGAGTAGAGCGTGCCGATCTGCTCATATCCCACCAAGGGATACAGCAAAGCTCCGGTGTGGCTCGCGGCCAGGACGGCAAGTTGCGAGCCGTGCGATCGGTCGTCGCGCAGCATCCGGCACATCAGGGCACGGCCGATGCCGCGGCGCCTGAACTCGGGCTTGACGTACAGGTTGGCGCACCAGGTCGCCCCGGCTACATCGATGCTGGTGACCCAACCCGCCGGATCGCCATCTTCCAGGGCGGCGTACATGCGCAATGGCGCATCCGCGTCGAGGTGTTCGGGGAGGATCTGCCGCCGACGGACCGCCTTGTTCACCTTGTTGGCCAGCGCCGGATCCAGCACGCGTACGATCTTTATCGGTGACGTGAGGCGCGGAATCCGACGCAGGTGGTGGACCATGATCGGCTCGGTGAATCCCAGGCGGTGGTCCAGCGCCCGGTAACCGGCCCGCATTGGCTCGTCCGACTCTCCGGTTGCGCAGATCGCGCAAACGGCGTATCGGCCGCGCGTGTGCCGCCTCACGATCTCCACGGTCTGCCCGGGCGTGACGCCATGCGCGACCCACTCTTCGCGTCGATACCGGCCGCGTTTTCGCGGGGCGTCGCGGGTCACCCAGAGGCCCTCGACACGCTCGGCCAGGTAGGGGTGCGTGAAACTACGCGGGACGCAGATCCCTCGAGCGAAGACTTCCAGCGCCGTATCCAGAAGGCGACCGGGGTCCGCCTCGATCACGATGGCTCCGCAATTCGTACGGCTTTCCGGCTGGCTCCTCGGGCAGGACTCGAACCTGCAACCCTGCGGTTAACAGCCGCACGCTCTACCATTGAGCTACCGAGGAATGGCCTACTGACACAAAGACTCGCTGCGGAGCCGAACCCGCCACAAGTCGCCGTCCTGCGGCTAGGCGCCCGCTTCCGACTCGTCTTCGACGCCCATCAGGCTCTTGGCTTTTCGGAACAGGACCGCCAAGACCCCAACGACGACGGCAAGTACGCCAAGTTTCTTGATCATCTGATGTGCCCGTGGGTCACCGACTGCAAGGAGATAAGGCGAGAATAACAGAGTCCGATCGTCCGCCCGCTCCCCAACCGAGTCGCGGCGAGATCCCTCGCTTTCGCGGCTAAACTTGGCCGATGCCAGAGCCGGGTCACCTGAATGACTGACTTGCAGACGTTCCTCTCGGTAGATGACGCGCTGGAACGCATCCTGGGCGGATTCACCCCGCTGCCAGCGCGCGACGTCCCGCTGTCCGAGTCCCTGGGCCTGGTAGTCGCGGAGGATGTGCTGGCGCGCGACAACGTGCCGGGCTTCGACAACTCGGCTTATGACGGCTACGCCGTCCGGTCCGCCGATCTCGCCCGGGCATCGGCAGTCACACCGGCACGCCTGCGGGTGGTGGACGAAATCCCCGCCGGCCGGGTGAGCCCGGTGACCCTGCAATCCGGCGAAGCGGCGCGAATCATGACCGGGGCGCCGGTTCCCGCGGGCGCCGACGCGGTCGTCGCCTTCGAGGACACGGACCGAACCGACTGGGGCTACCTGGGCACCGACCCACGGAGTAACGACGCCGACCGGCGCGTGGTGGCCGTTCTAGAGAAGGTTGATTCGGGAGAGAACGTTCGGCCGGCGGGCGGCGACATTAGCGCGGGATCGGTTGTAGTCAAGGCCGGCCGTCGCCTGGGCCCCGCCGAAATCGGCGTGCTCGGCTCCGTTGGCGTCACCACGGTCCGCGCCCATCCCCGCGCCACCGCGGCCATCGTCCCCACGGGAGACGAAATAGTGGAGATCGATGCGGGCATTCGGGCAGGCCAGGTCCGCAACAGCAACGCGTGGGCGCTCGAAGCCGCCACCACCGCGCTGGGCGCCGAACCCCGGCGGCTTCCTATCACAGGCGACACGGTCGAAGCCCTTCAAGCCGCCATGACCAAGGGCTCGGAATCCGATGTCATCGTCACCATCGGCGGCGTGTCCATGGGCGACTACGACCTGGTCACGAATGTTCTGGGGTCCGAAGGCCGCATGGACTTCTGGCAGATCAACATGCGGCCCGGCAAGCCGCTGGCCTTCGGGCAGGTGCATGGCACGCCGGTCATCGGCCTGCCCGGCAACCCGGTCTCCAGCATGGTCTGCTTTGCCCTCTTCGTCCGCCCCGCGCTGCTGCGCCTGATGGGCCACCGCGACCTCACCCACCCCCGAGTCCAGGCACTGGCGGGCGAACGCTTCCGCAGCGCGCAGGGCAAGCGCACGTACCTGCGTGTACAGGTGCGTCGCGCGGACGGCCAGTTGGTCTGCACGTCGGCCGGCGACCAGAGTTCCTACCGCATGTCGTCCCTCGTCGCCGGCAACGGCCTGGCCGTGTTGCTGGAGGACCAGACCATCGAACCGGGCGAGCCCGTGGACGTGCTGGCCCTGGACTCCCAGGCGCTGCTGCAACTCTGACGGACATGCGTCGTCGTTGCTACGATGCACGCCATCGGGCGCGTAGCTCAGTTGGTTAGAGCGCGCGGTTCACATCCGCGAGGTCATAGGTTCGAGTCCTATCGCGCCCACCGCCTTCTCGCAGCAGGCTCTAAGCCGCTCTTTTAAAAGATCGCTCGCATCGCAGGCTTCCTTGAAAGCCGAATCGAACTCCGGAAGTCACGAGCCCAAGATCCCGTTCCACCGTCACTATACCAACCGATACTTTCGCCTGCCAATACCTACAACACTTCATAAATTGATCCATAGTTTGGAAAAAACAACTTTGCATATAATTTCTGTGCATATCCGTCCGTCATTCCAGAAATATAATCGCTCACTACTCGCGCCTTTCCACCAGCCTCCACTTCATCCGGTAGACGCTCCCTCCAATCTATCGGCAACAACAACTGCGCGTTATCACCATGCATCAGCTTCCCGAAGAGACACTTCACAATATGCCTGCCCTTTGACTCCATGGCACTGATCTGTGGGGACTGGATTACAAATACCTTCACCAAGCGATTAATCAATGCCACTTCCACTCTATATTGCCAGGGAACAGTAATGTGGTATAAGTACCTGCTTGACACGCTCCTCTTGCCTTTGTCAGCACGTTCACGCGACATCCTCGAGGTGCATTTAATATATCTCCCGATCAGAAAAGTAGTGAGTCTCCTCCTATTTGCCTTTTGCTGTTCATGGTCATGCGAAGGACGAATTAGTCGGAAGTCAGGATTCTGCTCGACCATAATCTTCACCAGCCCGTTATAGGAGTCGGTTACACAGGCCACACTCTTCTTGAATTTTCTAGCGACTTCTTCAACTATGTCCCTGATGCGCGGATCGTTCGAGGGGTTCAACGAGAAGTGGTGTGCATCTATGTAGCCTGCGTGGACACTGTCTTCAAGGTCATGGACAGCATAAGCCACCTCATCTGCCCAGTCCAATATCCCGCACTCAAACGACATCACTCTTTTATACCGGCCAAAGACTGACACGCTAGCCTCCTTGGAAGCCCAGTCTACAAGACCAGTATCATCAGCATAGACAAACTTTCCATTTTCCTCAGGAAATGAGTCCTTGTATTTCATTTGGCCGTCAACAACAGCGCGCGTAAGATTCAAACCATCGTAATCTCCACTCTTACTTTCTAGCTTAGTAAGGATTCGAATATTCTGCGCGTTAGCCTCGAATCCTCCGTAAGGATCCATCAGCTCTTTGAGCTCGCTCTCGCCTGCGTGACCAAAGGGCGGATGTCCGAGATCGTGAATCAGCGAAATGGCTTCAACCAAGTCCGTATCAGCACCTAGTCGGAGCGCAAGGCCCTTCCCTATCTGAGCCACTTCAAGCGAGTGCGTAAGGCGAGTTCGAAAGAAATCTCCCTCGCTCGGCGTAAAGACCTGAGTCTTCCCTTGGAGCCTTCGAAAAGCAGCCGAATGAACTATCCTTGATCGGTCACGCTCGAATTCAGACCTCTCATCATCTGAAGCCAAACGGTCCGAGGCGCATCGACGTCCTTTATCATGTTTTGAATAAGGTATTTTGCGCATCCTCCTCGATGGTCGTTTTCTACTTGCCATTTGCTTATTCTCACCCTAGTCACTCTGGCCTCAGAACAAACGCGACTTGGCGATCCCGAGGCAGCCTTCACTATAGTCGCTGGGCGCCAGCGATTGTCAACTGCCTGTAACGTCGCGGAGCATGTTACCCAGTCAGGATTGATCAACTGTTGTCGGCAATACCGCTACGAGGGTTTAGCTAGTGACCGCCTGACGCGGCGGAACAAACGAGGTGTCGCTGAGCTACAGCCGACCGGTCACGGACGAGTCAATTCTCATTGGATTCTCCGCAATGCTCCCGTTCATTCCGACTCATCTCAACCTACAGCACAGTTTCCACAGTCGCCGCCGGTGCAGATGGCGCTCCTTCAACACGGCCAGTCGACATTAGGAGTATGAGGCAACTAGGTGTGGGACATGCCCCCTGTCGGGTAGCTGTCGAGAGAGTGTGTGGTTGGCGCCCATAGCCCGATTGAAGTCCTCGTGAGATGCCACGGTGGTCCAGCGTGGCATCGAGTGTCCAAATGATCTGCTGAACTCGCTCAATATCTACGCCGATGGCCAAGACGCCGGACCCGTCGCTCAATCGACGTCTGTCTGTCCGAGTCTTGTTCGCGTTCGACAATGACCACACGCACGTCCGCCGCTACTCGCCGCTGCGGATCCTGACACTGGATACCCGCCTCGTTCACACTTCTCTCCGAGCACCACATGCCATCGGTTCTGGGAACCAGATAAGGGACGAGGGCTGATGGCTGGCCAAATGGATTAGTTCTGGCTGCCACTTCCTTCTCACAGCGCGGTCTTGGGGCGCTCCTTGGTCGGATCGACAAACGGAACGCGCACAACTTCGGCATCAACGAGGCCGTCTGCCGGCAGTCGGACTCTGACGCGCGTTCCGCGTCGCCAGTGCGACCGGGGCATCACGGCCAGCGCGATGTTCGACTGGTGGTTCGGCGACCAGAACGCGCTGGTGACGTAGCCCACGGCTTCGCCGGAGTCTTCGTCGCTGACGAGGTAGAAGTCCTCGTTGTACCAGGTCAGCGGTTCGCCGCCGACCTTCAGGCCAACCAGCCGCTGTGAAACGCCTTCGGCCTTGATTCTGGCCAGGGCCTCCTTGCCGATGAAGTCGCCCTTGGTCAGATCCACCTGCCAGCCAAGTCGGACTTCGAATGGATTGTTCTCGATGTCCAGGTCCTGGCCATACGACAGGATTCCGGCCTCGATTCGCCGGATGTGGCTGGGGGCGATGACACGCAGGTTGAATTCCTCGCCCTGCTCCAGGATGTACGGCCAGACGTCGTCCGCATGACGCATGGCGTCGTGCAGGTAGATCTCGAAACCGATTTCCGCCGAAAAACCGGTGCGCGAGATCGTGACGGCGTGCCCGTTCAACGTGTCGTGGATCAGGCCGTAGTACGGAATGTTCCTGATGTGCGACCCGAACATCTTCTCCATCAGCGGCACCGATTTGGGGCCCTGGATCTGGACGGGTGACACGTCAATCTCGTGGATGTCTACGTTGAACCCGGCCATGGCGTTGACGCCCTGCGCCCAGAGCAGCACGTCGGAATCGGAAATACTGAACCAGAACTCGTTCTCAGCCACGCGCAGCAGCACCGGATCGTTGATGACGCCGCCGTACTGGTTGCAGAGGATCACGTAGCGGGCCTGCATGGTGGGGACGCGGCTGTGGACGTCACGCGTGATCAACAGGTCTACGAAGTCCGCCGCGTCGGGTCCCTTGATCTGTATCTGTCGCTCGACCGCCACGTCCCAGATGCTGACGTGCTGGGTCAGGTACTTGTACTCCTCGAGCAGACCGCCGTCCTGGGACTTGATGTAGGCGCGCGGGTGGTACATGTGGTTGTAGGTCGTATAGGCCCAGCAGCCGGCCGCCTTCGACAGGTGCCACCACGGAGATTTTCGAATCCGGGTGGAAATGAGGATCCTGGCGTCGCTGTTGCCGCTCTGCCGCAGGTTTATGGGCAATTCACGACGCTTGAGACCGTCGATTACGAGTGTCTGCGTCATCTGCCGCCCTCCAATGGTTCAGCCATTCCAAAATCGCGAATGGGCTGCGCTACTCCCAAGCGAACGGTCGCTTCCGGCGCCGCTCCCAAATCTGCAGTGGTTTCAGTCGGAGTCGGCATCTCGTGAGAATCCTTGCCGACCAATAGATCACAGCTGGGTTGCATCGCACTATCCCCGCAGCTTCCGACCCTGCGGATCAACGAGAGGCTCCGGCACAACCGTTGCCGGTAAACGTTCGCCGAAGTAGAGCACCTCGACGCCGGTTCCAGGTGCGGCGTGACTCGCGGGCAGATAGCCATACACGATGCCGCGACCGATTGAGTGGCCGTAGTTGGCGCTGGTTGCATAACCCAGCACGCACCTGCCGTCCATGATCGGCTCCTTGCCCATCGCCACGGCCTCCGGGTCATCCAGGGTCATGCAGCACAGCCTGCGCGATACCCCTTGCGAGCGAATTGACCTGAGCGCAGCCCGGCCAATGAACTCGCCCTTCCGCATGCGCACCGCGAAGCCCGTGCCTGCTTCGAATGGATTGAACTCAGTGTGAATGTCGTTGCCCCACAGCCGGTAACCCTTTTCGAGCCGGAGCGATTCGAAGGCGCCGCCGCCCGCGGCAGTCACACCCAGCGACTGGCCCGCCTCCCAGAGCACGTCCCACAGCCGCAGACCTTGATCGGTGGATGCGTAGATCTCCCAGCCAAGCTCGCCCACGTAGGAGATGCGCAACGCAAGCGCGGGAACGTCCGCAACAGTGATCCGCCTGGCGGTCATGTACGGAAACCCGACGTCGGTCACATCATCCTCGCAGACACGGCTCAGCAGATCGCGCGCCCTCGGCCCCCAAAGTCCAATGCAACAGCGTTCGGACGAGACGTCACGCACCGGGACCGAGCCGTCGTCGGGCAGGTGACTCTGAATCCACCCAAGATCGTGAAGCCCCATCGCCCCACCCGTAACGACCATGAAGTGGCGCTCTGACAGGCGCGTCACCGTAAGGTCACACTTGATGCCACCGGCTGGCGTCAGCATGGCGGTGTAGGTGATCGTCCCGACCGGCTGGTCCATCTGGTTGGTCGTGAGCCGCTGCAGCGCGGCCAGCGCACCTGCGCCAGTGATCTCGAACGTGGCAAACGGCGTGAGGTCGAACATGGCCACTCGTTCGCGCGTAGCCACGTGCTCGGCGGCGATGGTCGGGGACCAGTCTCGGGCTTCCCAGCCGACTCGAGACGTGCCGGTCACGGTGAGAGAGTCGAGCAGGCCTTCGTTCGCCTCGTACCACTCGGGACGTTCCCAGCCGGCGCTCTCAAAGAAAACGGCGCCAAGCTCCCGCTGCCGTGCATGGAACGGGGACAACCGCAGATTCCGGGGCTCGGCTATCTGTTGCCGCGGGTGGATGATGTCGTAGACCTCGCGGTACTGCTGCGCGGCACGCGTCCGAACGTAGGAACGGTCGTAGGCGTGCGCGTGGAAGCGCCGGATGTCGCACTCTCGAAGATTGCTGGTCGGCTCGCCGTTCACGATCCACTCGGCCACGGCCTTGCCCACGCCGCCGGCGTGCGTGATCCACACGGCCTGCGCAGACCAGAAACCGGCGACCTGCGGCGATTCGCCGAGCACCGGAAATCCGTCGGTGGTAAACGAGAAGATACCGTTCAACCTGCGCGTCAAGCCCACGCCCTTGAGACATGGCATCAGTTCGCCCGCCGCCGCGCGCGCCTTCTCGAAGTGCCTGGGCTTGAACGCCAGCTCCGCCGGCGCGATCGGCGCTTCGTCATGGTCGAGCAGGTCAGCGGCCTCTACCAGCAGCGGCTCGTGCAGGTACGAACCGATGCCGTAGCAGTCGCCCTCCTGCCGGAAGTACATTGCCTCGTCCTGGTGGCGCACCAGGGGCTGCGAGATCTCCTCCGTTACCCCGGCAAGTTCCTCGAGCGGCGCGGTGACCGCATAGAGGTGCTGCATGGGCGACAGCGGTATCGGCACTCCGGCCATGCCGCCAACCGTGGGCGCCCAGATGCCGGCAGCCGCGACCACAAGGTCCGTCTGAATATCGCCGGCGGTCGTATGAACTCCGCATATGCGGCCGCGCTCGATGTCGAAGCCCGTAACCTTCATCCTGCCGTAGAACTCCGCGCCTTCCCGCTCAGCCTCACGTGCCATGGCTTCGGCCGGCCTTGTCGCCTTCGTATGGACGTCAGATGGGACGTAGAGGGCGCCCAGGATTCGATCCGAAAGCATCGGAACCAGGTCGCGGGCTTCGCGAGGACTGAGCAGATGGGCCTCGACGCCCCAACTCAAGCCGTATCCGGCCTTGCGTCTCAAGTCGACAAGCCGCTCCGGCGTCCAGGCCACTTCAAGGCTTCCGACAGTCTTCGCACACGGACTGCCGTCGAGTTCCAGCCTGGACCACAGGTCGACGCTATAGCGCGCGAACCCCGTCATCGTCTTGGACGGATTCAGTTGAAACACAAGCCCCGGCGCGTGCGAGGTCGAGCCGCCCGTCTCGAACAGCGGTCCTTGCTCGACAACCACAACGTCGCGCCAGCCGAGCTTCGTCAGGTGATACGCCACGCTACAACCGACGATTCCCGCGCCGATGATGACCGCTCGGGCGTGCCTTGGAAGCATGCTTGCGGAAATCCCTGCCCATCTCCCGCGTCAGATCATGAACGATGACGGCTGATTCGATCTACCCGGGTGGATTCATAGGTTCAATTGGAGATCAGCTTCCGAACGATCTCCACGGCTCGCCCGACATCCACCCCTAACGCCACCTTCACGGGCCCGTCGCCGTAGCTGGCGACAGTTCGACCTCGCTCCCCCCCATCGGTCACCACTGCTACCTGCGCACGTCGAAGCGTCAGAAGCTCTGGCTCGATGGCCGCGGCCACGGCCAGGGGATCGTGCAGATAGAACTCCTGCACGTCAGCTCGCTCGCGAAAACTGTTCGCCAGGATGCGGTTACCCAATTGGGCGGACCTGGATGTGCCTTCAAACCACCGCGGGCCGCCGTCTCTGTGCATGGCGGTCCGGTGCGTCACGTCCAACCCAATGAGCGTGACCGGCACCCCGGACCCGAATACGGCGTTCGCAGACCATGGGTCTTCGTAGATGTTGAACTCGGCGTGCGGCGTGACGTTGCCGGGAACCTCGACGGCCCCACCCATCACGACAATCTCCGAGATGGCCTGCGCGACCTCAGGTTGTCCGTCCAGCGCGGCGGCCACGTTTGTCAGCGGCCCCAGCGCAATGACGGCTATCCGTCCCGGCGCCGCAAGAGCGCGGTCGCGCAAGAACTCCACCGCATCCGCTGGATGCGGCGCCAACCTTGCGGCGGGCAGATCAACGCCAAGTCCGTCCGCGCCGTGAACGTGGTAGGCGTGGCTAAACGATCCGCGTGCTGGCCGCTCGGCGCCAACGGCAATTGGCACATCGCAACCGGCGGCCACATGGTCGACCAGCCGCAGGGCGTTGTTCGTCGTCTCCGCCAGCGTCGCGTTGCCGCCAACAGTTGTTATGCCCTCAATGCGCAGGTCGGGACTGTTCAACGCCATCAACAGCGCCAGGGCATCGTCGGTGCCGGGGTCGGTGTCGATTACGACTCTCTGCATGTGTTTCGCGCTCAATTCGATGGCGGGGCCCAACACCTCCACCCTAGTTTCCCAGGAGTGCGGCTTGGTCACGAAGTTGACGCATCGACTTCTGGATCCCCCGTCAACGCCCTGACCAGGCTGCGCGGAGAAAGCAGCACAGTAGGCTTAGGCTGGAATGCCCGGGCGGCAAGCGGCGTAACGATCCGATAGCACCACTGTGAACGACTCGATCATTCTCGGAGTAGCCGCGGCGGCCATCGGAGGCGTACTCGCGGGGGCTGCCAGCCTCTGGATTGGTCGCCAGATGGGTCGTCAGGTCCCCACTGACGACGACTCCTCGGGACGCATGGCTCGCGACCTGATGGTCGTCAGCGACCTGCTGGCCGACCGGCTGGCCAAGATCTGGCAGGCGGGCGACGGCCCCGCACCGGGGGTCGGCGACAGCGATGCGGTCTACCACCACGTCCGTGAATCCACGGAGACAATCCTCAAGCAGGCCGGCGCGTCGCCCAAGACCGCCCTGGCCGTTGGCGCGCTGACGGCCAAGCATGTGAGGCCCGGCCCTATCGCCGGGGCCGACGGCGAACAGCCGCGGCCCGGCCCGTCGCGCTGGTCCGCCGGCCGACCCTCAGCACGGCCCAATCCCACGCAGCAAGCCGGAGCGACCGAATCCCCACCTAGTCGGTGACTTCGACCTCGTATTGGGCGATCGCGTCTTCGTTCACGCCCACGCCCAGCCCCGGACGCGTAGGCACGGGCAGGTAGCCGTCGGCGTCGATTCGCAGCGGCTCGTCCACGATCCCGCCCAATTGCTGATAGTGCTCCACCGTGCGGTACGGCTCGTCCAGGATGAACTCCACGTACGGGCAATTGGGGATGCACACGCTCAACTGCATGTGCGCTGCGATGCCAAGTCCGGTCACGCCGTGGTGGGGCACGAAGAGCTTGCCGGCGAAGTCCGCCGCTGCGGCGATCCTAATGAACTGCGACAAGGCCTCACAGCTTGCGGCCGTGTCAGGCTGCAGGATGTCGTAGGCGCCCACGCGGATCATCTCGATAAAGTCCGCCATGCCCACGTTGCCCTCGCCGCCGGCGATTGCAATGCCGGTTTCGGCCGTCAGCCGCGCGATGGTTCCGAAGTCGTCTCGCGGCAGCGGCTCCTCCAGCCAGTACACGTCCAACTGCTCCAGTTCGCGTGCTTCCGCCAGGGCGCGCTCGTAGTCCCAGGCGGGGCGGTGGTCGCTGGATGATCCGCCGGCGAGATTGGCGTCCACCATGATCACCATGCGATCGCCGACGGCGTCGCGCACCGCCGATACCAGCGCGATGTCCTCGGCCAGCGTTGGAAAGGCCGTCCGAAGCTTGATAGCCCTGAATCCTTGCTCCAGGTAGGCCAGCGCATCCTCGGCGCGCTGCTCGGGCGTGGCCGCCACGATGGTGCTCGCGTAGGCCTGCACCCGCGTGTCGCGATAGCCCCATAACCGATGCAGAGGCTGACCGGCCGCCTTGCCGATGATGTCGCACAACGCCATGTCGAAGAGGAAGGTCCCGGCCCGGCGCATCACCTCCGCATGTCGCGCCAGCGCATATACGTCCTGGTCCAGTAGCTGCGGCGCCACCACGTCCCGGTTGGTGACCCCGCTCCGGGTGTCGCCAATGCCCCAGCCGACCAAGCCATCGTCCGTCTCCACCTTGACGATGACGGCGCCGCGCGAGTACTCCACCCGCCCCGGCGGCCCCCACGCATGCACGTACGGATGCGGATGCGGAACGTCAACCTGGCGAACGGTGATATTGGCGATTCTCATGGAGCAACCCTTGCAACGGTGGACGACCGCGACGCCAGAGGATAGCGGCGACGGCCTATGGCCGACACAACGTGCGAGCGCTCGTGGCCGACTGGAGATTGGGCCTCCATCGGCGCCGGGCTTGCCACTGGCCACAGGCTACCGGCACGTGAGCTGGAACTGAGCCACGGCCAATCCAGCCGTGGATCTGACGACTCCTGATCGTGCGCTCTACGTCAATGATCAGGTCCTACGTGCTACGGCCCCAGTCGGTCTCCCGCCAGAATCTCTCTCTTCGTCGCCTTAAGCGATCTCTCTTCCTTCGTTCACCGGCAGTCTCGGTAATGAGCTGGGCAGTCTCGCCACTCTCCGCTGCATACGCCCTGCCCTGCTCAACTCGCAATTCCTCCTGGCGTCGAATGCCTGCCTGTGAGACGGACCGACTTCTTGATCTCCGAGAATGAGCTCGGGTAATCCCTTCCAGGTGTCTCCTGCCGATTGGATCCTCTTCATCGCCCAGGACCCGTCCACCGCGACGCCGACTTGCATCGGCTCGTCCCCGTGCAGCGTCACGAATGCCTTGCCGGACCCGCAATTCATCCTGGCGCCGCAGACTTTCTTGCCGAATTCGCGGCTTTCCCAAACCCAGGCCCGACCCAAACTCCAATACCCGACTGCGGCTTTTCCTGCGGGCTCTCGAACGTCGCAGGAGCCTAAGATCCTTTAGTCTCTCGCGTGGCGACTTTAGATCGTTCGCATTGCGCGCAGCTAGCTTTACGTTCCTAGCTTGTTCTCTCGAGAGTATAAGATGATAGACGATGGTGAACAGAATGAATGCTCCCAAGACTACAGCCAAGAGCAAGCCTCGCTGATTGGGGCTGCCGGGCATTAGCCCGATTATCGTCAGAACACCGAGTACTAAGAAAAGAACCAGTAAAGCCATGCAGCCACTCTCAGCAGCCAAACTAGCCCAATCCTAGCCGACTTTCGCGCACGAGACAACTAATCGCCGATGCTCACGACGAAAACAGCGGTTAAACCCAGCGAGCTTGCCTAAATCCTATCTGACTAGTGATACTGTGCAATCTTATGCCTTATAACCTACTCCAACACGTCGCGAGATCTACGATAATACCCAGGAAGCCATCGATTGGTTTCGCGCCTTAGTCTCTCTTTCTTATTCTCTAGGGATTCGTTTTGCCCTCGCCGACTGGTTCTCTCATGACCTCGCGCAGTGTCAGCCTCGTCATTCTCAGCATACTGCCTGCCCTGTTCGACTCGCAGTTGGATCTGGCGCTCCGCTGCTGCCCGCGAGACCTGTGGACGTGTAGGTCGCCACGCTGACGACAGCCTGTGGGCTTCTCCTGCGCCGTACGAGTCCGAGGTTTCGTCCGGTCCTCGCCTACCTTGCTGGGGTCTGGAAACGCGAACGAACCCTCTACTACTCGCAGACATCCCTCCGTCTCCCTTAGACCCTCGCTGCCCGTCACTTGACTGCTCGACTGCCGAAGGGAATCGGTCCCGAATATGGTCAAGCAAGAGGTAGACAACCAATGCCGCTATTGCGACAACTGCCAGAATGAGCACTACCACAAAAGCTATAGTCGAAATCACGTCCCCAAGGTCACAAGATCCGCCAACTGATAAGCAGAAACTTGCCGGTTCGCGAGGCACGGCACCCCACATCTCAGATGACCGATTTCAGCACTTGCCGCCTCGTCGCCTACTCCCTCAGGTGCTTCAGCGCCTCGAACTCCGCCATGCCGCCCAGTGAGATGTAGCCCTTGTCGCTGCCGGCGCTAATGAAGGTGCAGCCGGCGGCGGCCCACTTCTCGACCTGCTCGACGCTGCCGGCGGCGATGCCGGGGGCCTTGCCGTGCTTCTGGCAGGCTTCGATCATGCGCATCACGGCTTCGTCGTGCTCGGCGGAGTCGCGGGCGAAGCCGATGGAGTTCGCCAGGTCGGCGGGGCCCAGCCAGCAACCGTCGATGCCGTCAACGGCCATGATGTCGTCGGCGTTTTCGATGGCTTCCTTCGATTCGAGTTGGATCGCCACGAAGGCCTGGTCGTTGAAGCTCTCGATGTAGTCCGGGCCGTAAACGCTCGCGCCGCCGGCGCCGTTGGAGCGGCCGCCGGCCGGCGGGAAACGCGAGGCAAAGGCCGCCGCCTCGGCCTGCTCGACCGTGTCGACCATCGGCACGATGATGCCGAGGGCGCCTTCGTCCAGGAGCCGCCCGATTTCGTCGTACCGGTTGACGAGCGCGCGGGCCATGGGGATGGAGCCGCCGGCCCGCACGGCCATGAACGCCAGCATGGAGGAGTAGCGGTCCCAGGTGCCGTGCTGATTGTCGATCAGCACCCAGTCGAACCCCATGCTCGCCAACATCTCTGCGGGGAATGGAACACCGAGGCCGCAGCCGGCCCCGAGTGCAACCTTGCCCTGCTCCATCCGCTGCTTTGCCGTGTTGGTAATCACGAAGTCGCCTTCCATTCCCGACGAGGCACGGTGCCGGATATGACGCTAGGCGGCAGCCGCCACTTCGTCAATCGCCGCGGCCACTACGGCATTGGACGGCAGCTGCGGCCAAGGCGTCAGAGGCTGTTCAGCCCCGTTTGACCCCGATGCCAACGCCGTCGCCGACCTGCACGATCGTCGAGTCCAGCCGCGGGTGATCCAGGAACGACCGGTTGAACGACCGGATGATCGGCGTCCACTGGCGCGGACGGTTTGGGTCGTCGGTCTCCATGGCGGCCTGGCCGCCCCAGAGGAGATTGTCGACGCAGACGACGCCGCCCGGGCGCAGCCGCTCAACACAGGCCTCCAGGTAGGCCGGGTAGTCGTCTTTGTTCGCGTCGATGTAGGCGAAGTCGAACGGTCCGGGAAGGTCGGCCAGCAAGTCCAGCGCCGCGCCGCAGCGCAGCTCAACCCGATCGGCCACCCGTTCGTGCCTGAGGTGCTCGCGGGCGCGCTCCAGGATCTCGGCATCGATGTCCAGGCAGATCAAGCGGCCGTCGCGCGGCAGGGCGCCGGCGATCCAGGTTGCCGAGTAGCCGAGGTTCGTGCCGATTTCCAGCGCCGTCCGGGCGCCGCAGGCACGCACGAGAGTTGCCAGAAGACGCGCCGACTCGCGTTCCGTAATCGGCTCGCGGTCCCGTTCGGCCTCTCGCTCGATTCGAGCCTGGGCCCCGCTGATCGCGGGATGAATGTCTTGCAGGTACGCCCAGTCGCGTGGCGGGCGGTCGGGATCCTGGCGTCGGCGGGCAGACATCGGCGGCTCAGTCCCAGGGGTCGCGGCCGTCGGACGACTTCGGCCAGCGCGAGACGACGACTTTCGGATCGGTAAAGAACCGCACGGCATCGCCGGCCTGTCCGTGCAGGTCGCCGAAGAACGAGGCCTTGCGTCCGGCGAAGGGGAAGAACGCCATTGGCGCGGCCACGCCGACGTTCACGCCCACGTTTCCGATGTTGACGCCGGAGACAAACTCGCGAGCGGCGGGCCCACTGCTGGTGTAGATCGAGGCGGCATTGCCGAATGGGCTGGCCTCGATCATGTCCATCGCTTCCCGGAGCGTTCCGACGCGCTGCAGGCTGACGACGGGTCCAAAGACTTCCTCCTGCGAAATCCGCATGTCCGGGGTGACCTCATCGACCACCGTCGGACCGACCCAGTAGCCGTTGGGCAGCCCCTCGGCGGTCATGCCGCGGCCGTCGGCCACCAGCCGGGCGCCCGCGGAGGCCGCGTCGTCGATGGTCGCGAGGATGCGCTCGCGCGAGTCCTGGGAGATGACCGGACCCATGCCGGCCTCCGGGTCCAGCCCGTCGCCCAGGCGCAACGCCTGCGCGGCGCCCTTCAGCCGGTCGCTGAATTCGGAGTAGACGTCGTTCGCCGCCACCACCACCGACCCCGCCAGACAGCGCTGGCCGGCGCAGCCGAATGTGGAACCCATCAGGTTGGGAATGGCTGCGTCAAGGTTGGCGTCCGGCAGAATCACCAGGTGGTTCTTGGCCCCGCCCTGCGCCTGCACCCGCTTGCCGTGCTGGGCCGCCAGCTCGTAGATGCGCCGCGCCACCGGCGTGGTTCCAACGAACGAAACGCCCTGCACTCGCGGATCCGCAATCAGGGCTTCGGCCGTCTCGGCGCCGCCGTGGACCAGGTTGATGACGCCGGCCGGGAACCCGGCCTGCGCAATCAGGTCCATCATTCGCGCCTGGCTGATTGGAGTCTGCGGGGACGGCTTGATGACGTACGTGTTGCCGGTAGCCAGCGCGTAGGGCGCGAACCAGAACGGCACCATGGATGGAAAGTTGAAGGGACCGATCTGGGCAAACACGCCCATCGGCTCGCGGATCGACGTTTCGTCGATACCCTCGGCGATGTCGGCGGAGAAGTCGCCCATCTGCAGCGTGGGAATCCCGGCCGCGACCTCGATGTTCTCGAGGGTCCGGATCAGTTCGCCGCGGGCTTCTTCCAGCGTCTTGCCGTTCTCGATCGTGATGGTGCGTGACAGATCCTCGAACTGTTCCTCGACGAGGTGATGCAGCCGGAACAGCAGGCGACCGCGTTCCACGGCCGGCGTAGCCCGCCAGCTGGCGAAGGCGTCGTGGGCGGCCCCGACGGCATCCGCCACATCCGCGTTTGACGACGTTGCCGCCTCGGCTACCACGCCGCCCGAGGCGGGATTGGTTACCTCCGCGGCGTCCGTGCCGCGCGGCGCCGTCCATTCCCCCGCGATCCAGTTTTGGAGCGTCTCTACCTCCGCAGCCATGTCGCGGACCTCCTTGCCTTTAGCCTCGCGCGACGATACGACACCAGCCCTGCCGCGCGTAGACTGTCGCGCTTCCCCGATGGCGAAACCCCATGGTCGCACTCGCACTCTCGACCCGCGATCCGGCGACGGCGATTGGCCAGCCGATCGATGCCCTGGACACGCCGGCCCTGGTCCTGGACCTGGACGTCGTCGAGGCCAACATCGCCCGCACGGTCGAAATCGCGCAGGCCGCCGGCGCCCGGCTGCGGCCGCACATCAAGACCCACCGCATGCTGGCGGTCGCCGAACGCCAGATCGAGGCCGGCGCCCAGGGCATTTGCTGTGCCAAGGCCGGAGAGGCCGAGGTCTTTGCCGACGGCGGCATCGACGACATCTTCATCGCCAACCAGGTCGTCGGCGCGGCCAAGATGCGTCGTCTGCGAGGGCTGGCCGAGCGGGTCAGACTTGCCGTCGGCGTCGATCACCCCGAACAGATCGACTTGCTCAGCCAGGCGTTCCGGGCAAGCGACCCGCTGGACATCAGCATTGAGATCGACGTTGGCCAACGACGCACCGGCGTCGTCGAGCCGCACGAGGCCGTAGCTCTTGCCCAGCGAATTCTCGACGCTCCGGGCCTTGCCCTGCGCGGCGTGTACACCCACGAAGGCCACGACTATGCCGCCCGGGACGATGCCGACCTGGCCGTGATCGCCGACCAGGCCCAGCGACAGATGCTGGAGGCCGCGCAGGCCATTCGAGACGCCACCGGGGCGCCCTGCGAGGTCAGCATGGGATCGACGCCCTCGCTCTTTGCGCGCAAGTTCCACCCGGGCATCGATGAGCTCCGGCCGGGCACCGCGGTGTTCAACGACGGCTCGCACGCCAACTTCCTGGGTCACACCGAATGGTGCGCGGCCACGGTGCTGGCCACCGTGGTCAACCGTCCGGCGCCGGATCGCGTGGTGGTGGATGCCGGCGCCAAGGCCCTGACCTCGGACCGGCGTGGACCCAGCATCCTGGAGAACAGCGGATTCGGGATGGTCGTCGGCCGACCGGACGCCACCATC
Source organism: Chloroflexota bacterium (assembly GCA_011523785.1). Lineage (GTDB taxonomy): Bacteria > Chloroflexota > UBA11872 > UBA11872 > UBA11872 > UBA11872. The sequence goes on from WTFW01000192.1 coordinate 61,164, forward strand.
GTGAGCCTGTCCGACGAGCACGGCGTGCTGTCCGTGCCGGACGCCGGGGCCTACGGGATCGGCGAGGTGCTGCGGATCATCCCCAACCACATCTGTCCGTGCGTGAATCTCTACGACCATGCCTTCGTCGCCCGTGAAGGCATCGTCCGGGAGGTCTGGGAAGTCTCGGCGCGCGGGCAGAGCCAGTAGGCGCTGAAGGGGAGCACGGAAGACATGGGAGCGCTCGAGGGTCAGGCCGCCATAGTCACCGGCGGCGGCAGCGGGATCGGCCGGGCGGCCGCGCTGGCGCTGGCGGGCGATGGGGCCTCGGTGGCGCTGGTGGGTCGTCGCACCCACTTGCTCGAGGAGACCGCTCAACTGATCGAAGCCTCGGTCGGCGCCAGCGCACTGGTCCTGCCGGCCGACCTCGGTGATGCCGAGGCCGCCCGAGATGTTGTCGCCAAGACCGAGGCCGCCTTTGGCCGCCTGGACATCCTGGTCAACAACGCCGGGGCCAACACCGCCGCGCGCAGCGTGAGCACCACCAGCGCGGATGACATCGACACGCTGACGCGCATCAATGTGACCGGACCGCTCACGCTGACCCAGGCGGCGTTGCCGGGGATGCTGGAGAGGGGCGGTGGGGTGATCATCACGGTGGCGTCGTACTCGGTCGTGAGTCCCGGGCCGCCCGGCGGTACGGCCTACAGCGTTTCCAAGGCGGCGGTCGTTGCCTTGATGAAGGCGATCAACGTTGAGTTCCGGAACCGCGGCGTGCGCGCTTGCACCATCTACCCCGGCGAAGTGGACACCCAGATGCTGGACGCCCGACCGCTCATTCCCGGCGCCGAGGCCCGCTCTACGATGATGCACGCCGACGACATGGCCCAGATCATCCTGCTCTGCGCCCGCATGCCGGCCCGCACGCTGGTCGAAGACATCTACGTCCGCCCCACCCAGCTGCGCAACATGCAGCCCGACATCGCCGCCGCGATGGAGTTTTGACCGAAGCCCGAACCTCGCAGCCGCCGCTGACGCGAAGCTGGGTTCGTTTGGGCATGGGCCGGGGGTGAAGGAGGAGCTATCTCTCGCCAGCCGGCCCCCAGAGGGGGCCGGCTGGCGAGAGATAGCTTGGGCCGGATTTTTCAGCGGGTCGGCGAGGAACGTTGGGACGGCTGCACGACGCCCGGGACGCCGAGGGCGCAGGCGTGGCGATGGTATGGGGCGGCGGCTTATGAGCCGGTCGATGCCGGTCTGCGGCCGGCATCGACCCAGAGCGAGCGACAAGAGGGAAGGCCGGGGGGCGGAAGCGGCGAGCAGGCGGACGAGGCAGGCGAGCATGGAAGTTCCCGGGGGACGTGGGACAGGGTGATTCGAGTGTACACGATATGATTACGACAGTCAAGGGGAGCAGGGGAATGTGGCAGGTGGACGCAGGGGAGCGCAGTGACGGGAAAAAAGAGACGGCTCGCCTGGGAGGGTTGGGAGCCAGGGGGTGTTGTTCGACAC
>WTFW01000193.1 GCA_011523785.1 Chloroflexota bacterium
CGGTCGAGGAGGTTGCGGACGCCGTCGCCGGTCTTGGCGGATACGCGAATGACTTCCGAGGGGTCGGCGCCGAGGAAGTCGGTCAATTCGCGGGCGACCTCCTCGGTGCGGGCGGTGGGCAGGTCGGTCTTGTTGACGACGGGGATGATGGTGAGGTCGAGCTCAAGGGCGGCGTAGGCGTTGGCGAGGGTCTGGGCCTCGATGCCCTGGGTGGCATCGACCAGGAGGACGGCGCCTTCGCAGGCGGCGAGGGAGCGGGAGACCTCGTAGCTGAAGTCGACGTGGCCGGGGGTATCGATGAGATTGAGGGCGTATTCCACCCCGTTGACCTGGTGGCGCATGTGGACCGGGTGGGCCTTGATCGTGATGCCGCGCTCGCGTTCCAGGTCCATGGAGTCGAGCACCTGTTCGCGCATCTCGCGCCGGCTGAGGGTGGCGGTGAGCTCCAGCATCCGGTCGGCCAGCGTCGACTTGCCGTGGTCGATGTGGGCGATGATGCAGAAGTTGCGAGTGCGCGTTTGGTCAGAGGGCTGGACTAGGGGCATGGAGAAAGTCTAGCGGGGGCGTAGGCGGGAGAGGCGGGTGGTGAGTTCGGTGAGTTCGCGGCTGGCGAGGAGCCAGGCGACGGCGAGGTAGGCGAGGGCGGCGGCGGTGAGGTAGGCGGCCAGGAGGAGGGCGGAGTCGAGGCCGATGGGGCCGTCGGTCCAGGTGGTGACTCGGAGGACGGCGATGACGAGGCCCATGAGCGTGGCGGCGGTCAGAGCGGTGGCGGCGACCTGGAGTTCAGGGTTGCCGACCTGGAGGCCGCCGCGGCGATGGAGGATGAAGGCGAGGAGCACGGATTCGACGAGCACGCCGATGGACAGGCCGAGGGCGATGCCGCCGATGCCGAACCACTGGGCCAAGAACCAGGACAGCAGCATGTGGAAGGCCAGAGACGCCGCGGCAATGGCGACGGGGGTGCGGGTGTCCTGCATGGCGAAGAAGCCGCGCACGAGAATCTCCACGGCGGCGTGTCCTGCAAGGCCGATGGCGAAGAAGCGGAGGGCGGTAGCGGTGATTTCGGTGGCGTGGGCGTCGAAGGCGCCGCGCTGAAAGAGGACGGCGACCAGGGGTTCGGCCAGGATGGCGAGGACGACGGCGGCGGGGAGATTGAGGAAAACGATGTGGCGGGCGACGCCACTGACGCGGGCGGCGAAGAGTTCGCGGTCGCCGCCGGCCCAGCGGCCGGCGAGTTCGGGGAGGGCGGCTTCGCCGAGCGCCATGCCGAAGATGCCTAAGGGCAGCAACATCAGCAGGAAGCCGTTGTTGAGCGCGGCAACGGCCGACGGGCCTTGCAGCGAGGCCAGGATGTTGACGTAGATCAAGCTGACCTGGAGAACGGCCACGCCAAGAAGCCGCGGGAGCATAAGGACCACGACGCGCCGAACGTCGGGATTGGCGAGGCCCCAGGTGAACCTGAAGCGGCCCCAGGAGGCCAGGCCAGGCGCCTGGACGCCCAGGTGCAGGACCGCACCGATGAGGGTTCCCCAGACGAGCCCCTGAAGTCCGAAGACGCGGGCCAGGACCAGGGCGCCGATGATGATGCCGACGTTGTAGAGCAGCGGGCTGACGGCGGGCGGGACGAAACGTCGCTCGGCTTGCAGGGCGGCCTTGGCGAGAGCGCTCAATCCGAGCACGACGGGCGACAGCATGAGCCAGCGAGTGGCGTCGACCGCCAGGGCGTGGGTGCCGGGCTCGAAGCCGGGGGCGATGGCCGTCATCAGGGGCTCGGCGATGAGCGCGCCGAGGGCAGCAAGGACGGCGGTAGCGAGGAATACCAGGGTGGCGATGCCGCTGAGGAGTTGGCGCAAGGCCTCGGGGTCGCCACGGGACTTGACGTCGGCGTAGACGGGGATGACGGCGGAGAGCAGGGCTCCGCCGGCGAGCAGCATGAAGATGGTGTCGGGAATGCGGAAGGCGGCGTACCAGGCGTCGGCTTCGGGTCCTACGCCGAACTGGGCGTTGATGGCGGCCTGGCGGACGAAGCCCAGCAGCCGGCTGAGGGCGATGGAGGCCAGAACAATGCCGGCGGCGGCGGCGATGCCGCCGCCGAGGCCGTCAGACGCGTCGCTTTGCCGGGGATCGGGAGACAGACCGCTCTGCGTCACCATTCCTCCCGAGACGAGAGACGGAGGCAGCCAAGTCCGGGGCTAAGATAGTTGGAGCCTTCGCATGCGCCGACAGCGCGACACGCTTTGTCGCGCCGCGCGCCAGAGAACACGCCCGTGCCGCCTGCGTTCACGCCCGACAACCTTGAGATCGTGTTTCTCTCATTCGAGGGGCCGGACCAACCCTACTCACAGGCCGGGGGGCTGGGGGTGCGGGTGGCGCAGTTCACGCGGTCGCTGGCGCGGCAGGGGTTCAATACACATCTGATCTTTGTTGGGGACCCCGACCGACCCGGGTACGAGGTGCAAGAGGAGGGGCGGCTGCATTTGCACCGATGGTGCCAGTGGCTAAGCGCGCATCACAGGGGCGGGGTGTACGAGGCTGAGATCGAGAAGGTTCACGACTTCCAGGACTCCGTGCCGGCGCACGTGACGTTCGAGATCGCGGCACCGGCGGTGGCCGAGGGGCGGAGGGTAGTCGTGATGGCGGAGGAGTGGCACACGGCTGATGCGCTGTCGCGCCTGAGCGATTCCCTGCACTTCAACGGGCTTCGGCAGAACTGCGTGCTGGTGTGGAACGCGAACAACGACATGTCCTTCAACCGCATGAATTGGGACCGGATTGGTTACGTGGCGGACTTTGCGGCGGTCTCAAAGTACGTCAAGCATCAGATGTGGGACTGCGGCGTCAACCCGGTGGTGATTCCGAACGGGGTGCCCGAGGAACGACTGGAGGCGGTGGATCCGGACGCGGTGGCGGCGTTCCGGCGGGCGATGGACTGCGACGTGTGGTTCTTCAAGATCGGACGGACGGACCCGGACAAGGGTTGGCTGGAGGCCGTGGAGGCCGTCCACAGACTGCGCGAGCAGGGTGTCAACGCCCGGCTGGTGATCAAGCCGGGCGCGTACGAGGCGCATGGCGACGAGGTTTACCGGCACATGGTGTGGCGAGGCCTGGATCGCGCGGAGGTGGCGACTGACGACCGCTCGGTGCCGGGGATCGCCACGGCGCTGGGGGCGGCGCCGGAGGCGGCGGTGCTGGATCTGCGGTTCTTCGTGCCGGACGAGGTTTTGCCGGTCTTTTACGCCGCCGCGGACGGCACGCTAGCCAACAGCGGATATGAACCGTTTGGGCTGGTGGGGCTGGAGGCGATGGCCGCGGGCGGGATTGCGTACGTGGGGTCCACGGGCGAGGACTACGCGCGGCCGCTGCAGAACTGCGTGGTGCTGGACGACGCGGCGGATCCGGATGAGATCGTTCGATTTGCGTTGCAGCTGAAGGATGACCACGCGCTCAATGCGTCGATTCGGGCTGGCGCTCGTCGAGCCGCGGAGCTGTTTACCTGGGAAGCCGTGACGCCGATTTTCCTGACCCGGATGCGCCACCTGGCGGCCGGGCAGGACGTGGTGGTCGGTTAGCATCCGGGGAGCGCCAGCCGGCCGCCCCACCCCAAAGATCGCGCACCTCCAATCGCCGAACACCTGGTTATCTACACGCTGATTCACCAGCCGCGTCGGGTGCGGATTCCGGCGGTTCCACTTCCGCATGGGGCGGACGCGGCGACGATCGAAGCGGCGCTGTTCGACGACGAACTGAACCAGTTTTACTTCGAGAAGGTGGCGCGCTGGTGCTATCGGCCGGCAATCAAGCTGTGGCAGGCATTGCTGGACCGGGGGCTGGCGCTGGGGCTTGGGATTCCGCTGTCGACGCTGCCGCAGTTCGAGGCGTGGGACCCGGACTTGCTGGACGACCTGACGGGACTGCTGCGGCACGAGAACTGCGAGCCGGTGGCGACGGAGCCGTATCACGCGGTGAGCATGCTGCTGGACCTGCCGCTGTTTGCACGGGGGATGGAGCGGTCGGCGGACGGGTTGCAGACGGTCTGTGGAAAGCGACCGCGGGTGGCGGACACGACCGAGATGCTGATGTCGTCGGACATTGCGCGGACGCTGGGACGGGTTGGGTTCGAGGCGGGGTTCGTGGACGGGCGGCCGTGGATCATGGAGTGGCGGAGCGCGGCTCACCTATACAGAGAACGCGGCGGGCTGCCGCTGCTGGCCCGGCACTTCGACCTGAGCGACGACGTGGGGTACCGGTTCTCGAACCAGGGGTGGGACGGATGGCCGCTGACGGCGGAGCGGTACGCCGACTGGGTTGCGTCGACGCCGGGGGACCTGGTGACGCTGGCGTGGGACTTCGAGACGTTTGGCGAGCACCACAACGTGGATACGGGGATCTTCGAGTTCCTGGAGGCGCTGCCGGATGAGCTGGCGAAACGAGGGGTGCAGTGCCTGACGCCCAGCGCCGCCGTGGACGAGTTTGGGAGCGAGGCGCATGACTTGCCGCTGTCGCCGTTTCCGGCTACGTGGGCGGGACAGCATGGCGGGTTGGAGTTCTTCCTTGGGAACCATGCGCAGCAGGCGGTATTCCGGCTGATGACGGCGGCCTACGGCACGGCGCAGCTGACGGAGGATCCGGCGCTGATCGACCTGGCGCACCTGCTGTTGCAGTCGGACAACCTGCACTGGTTGCAGTGGGTCGGGCGGGAAGGCTCGGAGGCGGACGTTTCGGCCTATTTCACGCCGGGCGAGTGGATGTGGCTGGGCGCGGACCGCTTGCTGTGGGAGCACCAGCGGGTGTACATCAACTTCATCGACGCGATCAGCTAGCGAGGCGGGAATGGACGAGGTTTACCTGGGGCCGACACAGACGACCGTGCCGAAGATCGGGCTGGGGACGGCCCGCTATTTCGGCGGACGGAACGTCCTTGTCAAGGGACTGGCATCCGGGCTGCGGCTGATCGACACGGCGGAGTCGTACAACGCCCGCGGCGATGAGCCCGGGCAGGCCGAGTTGCAGGTGGGCAAGGAGCTTGCGGGGCACTGGGACCGGGTCTTCATTGCCACGAAGATCTCGCCGCGGAACCTCGCGGCGGACGACGTGCCGGTGCATGCGCGGGCGAGCGCGCGGCGGCTGGGCGTGGAGGTCCTGGACCTCTACCAGATTCATGGGCCGAACCCGTCGATCCCGATTGGCGAGACGATTGGCGCGCTGGAGCGGCTGGTGGACGAGGGGCTGATCCGGTTCATTGGGGTGAGCAACTTCTCGGCGGATCAGTTGAAGGCGGCGCAGGACGCGGCGCGGCGGCACCCGATCGTGTCGAACCAGATTCGCTACAACCTGTTCGACCGGGGTGTGGCGGATGACGTGCTGGGGCTGTGCCAGGAGACCAAGGTGACCGTGATTGCGCACACGCCGCTGGCACTTGCGAACTTTGACGGGCACGCCGGATCGGGGGTGCTGCGCGAGGTGAGCCAGGCCACGGGACGGACGCCGGCGCAGGTGATGTTGAACTGGCTGGTGGGGCAGGACGGCGTGATTGCGATTCCGAAGACGGACCGGCCGGAGCGCGTGGCGGAGCTGGCGTGGTCCGTGGGTTGGGAACTGGACCCTGATCAGCGACGCGCCTTGGACGCGTGCGCCTGACCGCCACCGGCGGCACCGCTAGCAGACTCGAGAGGTAGCTGACGTTGCGCATTGCGATGGTGGTGTGGGAGTACCCGCCGCACGTGGTGGGCGGGCTGGGGACGTATTCAGGCGCAATGGCGTCGGCACTGCGGGCGGCGGGGCACGACGTGCAGGTGTTTGCGGCGCTGCGGGACGGCGACGAGCCGGACCCGCAGCCGGATACGCACTGGGCGCGTCAACTGGATCTGAGCCCGACCTATTTGGGCGTCTACAACCAGGAGGCGTCGAGTTGGGGCGCGTTTTTTGGGGAGTTGTACTCGACGAACATCCTGTGGGCGGATGCGGTGCGGGCCGAGCATGGGCAGCAGCCGTTCGACGTGATCGCGGTGCATGACTGGCTGGGGGCGCCGGCGGGACTGACGCTGGCGCAGCATGTTGACGCGCCGATCGTGTTCCACGTACACAGCGCAGAGTGGGGGCGTCAGCCGGGCGGGCCTTCGCCGATTGTGTCGCAGTGGGAGACGGCGGCGGGCAGGGCGGCGTCCGCGACGATCACGGTGAGCCAGGCGATGGTTCGCGACCTGATCGCGCACGGCTGGGACGCGGACCGGGTGCACGGCGTGTGGAACGGGGTGGACACGGAGGGGTTTTCACCGGACGCGCCGGGCGGGGCGGAGCTACGGGAACGGTATGGGTTGCCCGACGACGCGCCGGTGGTCTTCTTCATTGGCCGGTTGACGGGGGTTAAGGGCGCTCGGCCGCTGATTGAAGGGTGGCCACGGGTGGTGGCACAGCATCCGGAAGCCCGGCTGGTTGCGCTGGGGACAGGCGATCAGGACGACGAGATTCGGGGCCTTGTGGCAGGGCTGGGGATCGAGGATTCGGTCACGCTGCGAACGGAGTGGGTTTCGGAGGCCGAGCGCATCGCGCACTTCATGGCCGCCGACCTGGTGGTGTTGCCGTCGACGTATGAGCCGTTTGGGATCGTGTCCCTGGAGGCGATGGCCTGTGGAAAGCCGGTGGTGGTTGGAGCGCGGGGGGTGGTGGGCTTTCGCGAGCAGGTGCTGAACTACGGGCCGGACCAGTGCGGGCTGCACGTGAACGGGGCGGATCCGGCGGACATTGCCTGGGGAATCAGCGAGGCGCTGCGCGATAGCGAGCGGATGCGGCGCTGGGGCGAGAACGGGCGGCGGCGGGCGGTGACGATGTTTACGTGGGAGCGGTGCGCGGTGAGGACGGCGGAGGTGTACGGGCGGGTTGGGTAATCAGCGGCAAGCTACGAATAGTCGTCCATTCCGCCAGCATTAAAATCCGCCAGCGGCCGCTTCACGAACCTGGGCAACCCGCCCGCAGTTTGCGCGAGCGCGAAATACCGCCGAGTTGCCGGCGCCTGAGTCAGGCGCAGTCAGTCAGGGCGAGCTTCCAGGCGGGCGACGCGCTCGCCGAGTTCGCTGATGCGTTCGGCCAGCACATTGACGCGGCCATCCAGCGCGCGGATATCCGCACGGACGTCGGTCTCGAGGGCCCGGATGTCGGCGCGAAGCCAGGCAGCCAGCGCCACCATCAGGGCGGCCAGGGCGCCAGCCGCGCCAATAACGGTTCCGAGAATCGGGATCAGATCAGCGCTCATGCGGGAACCGTGTCCGGCGGCCGTGTCGAGCACGAGCGACGAGTTACATCGACGTCTCTGATCCGCATCGTCACTCGATTCCCTCAGATGAGGGCCTGAGCTGGGCAGGATCGACGTCGCGTGGCCGAGGCGATTTGGCTATTGCGTCCCGAGCCACGTATCCGGCGAGGAATACCTGAATCAAGGCATCCACCTTTGCACCGGTAGCACGCAGGCCGACATTCAGCTTGGCGATGTCGGCCCGAAGCCAAGCCGACGCGCCTCCAACGACGGCGAGCATGGAGCCAAGGACGATTCCAGCGATGGCCAGGAGATCGGCGGTCTCGAGCGTCAAGGATCTGGCTCTCCGGCGGTTGGATCGCGGACAGGTTCGCCGAGGCGGGCCAGAGACTGCGCCATTTCGAACTGGCGGGCGTCGATTCTGTCCAGACGTGCGCCATGGTCGGCGCGTAGGTCGCGAAGGTCGCCGCGCAACACCTGTAGTTCGGCGGCATGCTGCTGGGCCATGTGATCGAGACGCGATTCAAGGCTTCGCCATATCGCTATGACCAAGCCAGCTAGACCAACAAACAGGGCCCCGCCCGTGCCCAGAATCGTCCACGCTTCGGCGCTCATGCGGCGACGCTCCGGCGGGGTCGGGCATCGGACTCAACGTATCACAGGAACTCGACCGCTCGCCCGGTCTTGAGACTGTTGAGACGACGAGGGCTGCGAGCCGCGGTCGGGGATGGGCGGGCGCGCGCCTAGAATGCGGGCGGTGCGTGGCGGGCGAGCTAGGTAATGCAGAGTTTTCTGAGATCCCTGTTTGGCGCGGAGGGTGCGTCCGAGAGCCGTGACGGCGCGGCGGCGGGCGTTGGGCGGGCGGTGTTTGGCGAGCACATTGTTCTCGAGAATTCGAGACTCGAGATCCTGGGTGAGAGGTTTGGGCGGCGGAACCTGGGGAGCGGGCGGTTTCGGGCGGTGCCGGCGGAGGTTCGCGCCGAACTGGGCGGGTTCGGGGACGAGGCGCCGGACGCGGCGCGGTTGGTGCCGACGCGGGACGAGGTGTTTATCCGGATAACCGCCTCGATGGCGGAGATCCTTCAGCGGATGGCGCAGATCGAGGCCAATCCGCACCTGCGGACGTTCGTGCTGCTGACGGGGCCGACCGGCTGCGGCAAGACGACGATGGTGAAGACCTACTGCCACCTGGCGAACGAGCCGTGCGTGGAACTGACGTTCAGCGGCGATACGACGCTGGCGGATTTCTTCCAGCGGACGGAAGTCGTGCGCCGGGATACGGGGCAGTCAACGGTGGCGGCGCTGGGTCCGGCGGTGCAGGCGATGTTGCACGGGCACAAGCTGCTGATCAACGAGATCAACATGCTGCCGCCGGACCTGGTGAGCGCGCTGACGCAGGCGATGGATACGGGGCGGCTGGTGATCTCGGGGACGGACCTGGGGAATATCGAGATCGAGGTGCACGAGCAGTTCGGGGTGTTTGCGACGGCGAATCCGAACTACGTCGGGGCCGCGGAGATCGGGCGGGCGCTGCAGCGGCGGTTCGGCTGGGGGCTGGGCGCGATTCCGATGGGGTTCCTGCCGCCGGACGAGGAAGCCGACGCGGTGGCCTTTGAATTCGGCCGGTTGGAGCTTGCAGAGGCGCTGGACCTGCGGGCGAATCCATCGATCGTCGAGCGACTGGTGGGCGTGGCCGGCCAGTTGCGCGGGCACGCGGAGCTGGGCGGGGCCATGCGGGACCGGATTTCGACCCGCTCGCTGGTTCACTGGCTGGCGCTGGGGCACGCGACGGGGCTGCCGCTGGCGGAGATCGGAGCGCAGGCCGTGCTTTCGATCGCGCCCGACGACCTGATGCAGCCGGTGGCGGAGACGACGCGGCAGGCGCTGGGGCGCGCGGTGGCGTCGACGGCGTATCCAGACGAGCTGCGGCAGGCCTTGCTGGACGTCGAGCGACCGGATGCGGGCGCGGCGGTGGGGCTCCCGCCGCCTGCTTCGGTGGCCAGATCCACGTCGGTGGAGGCTGGTTCCGGCGTGACGCTGGACCTGTCGGACGGGCGCAAAGTGCGAGTCCGAGGTCGAGCGGACGGTCCGCCCGCGATCGAGAGTGCGAACGGAACCGACGGCGTGGCCGTCGACGAATTGCGGCGGGCGCTGCGGGCGGAGTACGGGCTCAACCTGGCATCGTCGCTGGGGCACGTGCCGCCGGCCCGGAGCGTCCTGCCGTGCCTGACGGCATCCAGCTGGCAGGCCTTGCGGCTGACCCAGGGCGCACTGGTGGCGGGGCGGCCGGTGTTCCTGCGCGGGCCGACGGGCTGCGGGAAATCGGCGCTGGCGCGCACGCTGGCGCACCTTTGGAATCTGCCGGCGGTGGAGTTCAGCCTGACGGGCGAGACCAGCAAGACGGACCTGACGGCGGCGCGGCGACTGACGGGCGGGGCGACTTCGTGGTCGATCCAGGGATTCCTGGAGGCGGCCAGCGAGGGGCTGTTCGTGATCGTGAACGAGTACAACCTGGCGTATCCGGACGTGCACTCGATCATCAACGGGCTGTTCGACAAGGGCGGGCGGCTGCAGCTGCCGGATGGGCGGGTGGTGCACGCGCATCCGGATTTCCGGCTGGTGGCCACCGGGTTTGCCGAGGGGCCGGGCGTGAAGCCGTTGAACGAGGCGGTGGAGAACCGCTTTGGTGCGGTCATTCGGATGGACTACCCGCCGCTTGAGGAGGAGGCCGCGATCCTGGCGTTCGTTGCGGACGAGGCGATCGACCCGGCGCTGCTGCACTCGGCGGCGGAATTGGCGGCCACGGGTCGGGCGATTCTGTCCGGCGCCTGGGACCGCGACGCACGGCACCCGCTGAACGACGTGCCGGCTGATTTAGCCGGGGCGGCGGCCGAACGGGTGAGCCTGACGACGGCCGAACTGGTGACCAGCGCGCGTGCCGGCGACGACGCGGCCACGTTTGTGCGCTGGTTGCGGCGGGGTGTGCTGGACGGGTCGGGCGACGACATTCGCCCGGTGCTGGAAGCGACGTTGGCCGGCTATGGCCTGGTCTGACGAAGATCGGCTGACGACCGAGCAATTCGAGCTGGCCGGCCGCCTGATCCTGAATGATCTGCCAGTCCGCCTGGAGGCCGGACCGTGGTGGGCCTATCGCCCGGCGCAGGAGGTGGTGGACTACCCGAGAGCGCTTCTGTCGGAGTGGCCGCCTGAACTTGTGGTGGCGGCGCTGGCGCACGAAGCGGCCGAAGTGCGCTTCACCGGCAAGGCTGGCGCGATGGCAACGGCGCGGTGGATCGAGCTTCACGCCAACCCGCTGCTGTCGGCGGCCGCGCTGACGCTGCTGGTGAACGTGGTCAACGACATGCGGGTCAACCGCCTGCAGATGGCGCGTTACCCCGGAATCGGACGGCTGTTCAGGCGCCTGTACGGTCGCGGGGTCGAGCTGGAACCGATGACGGACATGCCGGGCATTCGCGACGCCGGGGGCGCGCCGCTCCATCACCAGTTCCTCGATGCCCACATACACGCGTGGACCGAGCGGCAGTGGCCGGGCGCGCGAGCGGCACCCGTCCTGGACAGGCCGGCGGCCAGGGCCTTCGAGGACACGCTGCCGGGCGTGCAGCGTGCGTCGGCTCGCGATGAGGTCTCGGGACTATTGGAGGAGCTGACGGAGGACGTCTTACCGGCATACCGATTGCTGGTGACGGCGGAGCAGGAGGCGCGGCGGCAGGCGGCCGAGCGGGCTCGAAACGCGACGAAGGCTCCCGACACGAGCGATCCGGGCACGACGCCGACGGAAGACGAGCCGGAGCCGCAGGACGCGTCGGCCGAGGAGGCGCCCGACTCGCCGACCGGCGCGAGCGCCAGCGACGAACCGGCGGAAGCCGACCAGCATGCGCCGGCCGCAACGACGCAGCCGCTGCAGAGCCGCCGAAGAGAAGGAGCTCCAGATGCTCCGGAAGATCGCGCCCCAAGTTCGGTGACCCAGGGCGAGCGGCGGCGGTGGAGCCGACGGCAGGTTCGGGACCGGGTGCTCAGCTCAACGGGGGAGTCCTGGCATCCGGGGCTGATCTCCTATCTGCGAAAGGGTCGCGGACCGCAGGTCGACTACGACGCGTTCGATTACCTGGCGGCGGTGCGGAAGCTGGATCCGCTGATCCGGGAGTCCATTCACGGGAGCGGGCGCCGGCGCGGCCTGGCGGAGATCATGGACCGTCGGCGGCACGGGGCGGTGGACCCGTGGCGGCGTCCGCGCAAGCAGCGGCGGGGCGACACGGGCGAGATCGACCTGGAGCATCCGGAGCGGCTGATTACGGATCCGGCGTCGGCGTTCCTGCGCGGGGTGCGGGTGGCGCGGGAGGACCGGCAGCGGGACTTCGCCAGCGCCATCCTGCTGGACATCAGCGGGAGCATGGTGCAGCGCGGGTTTCCCACCAAGAAGTTCGACCGGCTGGTGGAAGCGGCCGTGATCTTCATCGAGATCCACGAGCGGCTGCGGATTCCGTACGCGGTGCTGAGCTTCAGCACGGAGGCGGTGCTGCACTGGCGATTCGAGCAGAGCGTGTGGACGGCGGCCGGGATTCCCTCAGAGGCGGCCTACCGCCCGCGCGATCACAGCCAGATCGTCCGGACCATCTACAAGCTGGACCACCGCGAAACCGACGACGCGGGAGCGATGCGGCGTGCGTTGACGCACATTCAGCCGCAGGCCGGATTGAAGAGCGTGATCGTGATTACCGATGGGATTAGCAGCGATCCGGCCCAATTGCGTCGGGTGCTGACGGACCTGGACCGCCGGAATCGCAACGGGGCGGGCGGGCAGGCGACGAAGGTGATGGCCTTCGGGGTTGGGGTGCTGCGGACCGAGTTCGAGCGGGCGTATATGCCGCGAATCGACGGACGGCCACTGGGAGCGTGCTTCGGCGAGATCGTGCACGACAGCCAGTTGCTGCCGACCTTGATCCGGAATGCCGTGGATCAGCGGATTCGGGCGGCGTAGCGGTTCCAGGTCGAATACCTGAGAATAGACCTGTCCAGCGAGCGAACGACGAAGGGTGTCCGACGTGTTGACGCGCTTGCAACAGGGCCGGCCCGAAGATCCGCAGCACACGCAGGTCGCGGTACGGGCACTGATCAACGCCGGATATGCGCCTCACGAAGCCGGCCGGGCATACGTGCAATACCGCGGGCGGGTGCGCGCAGCCATCGCTTCCTGGCCGACGATTGCGATCGCCGGATTCGCAACCGCCGTGATTCCAGCCGCGGTCCTGATGGTCCTGGGCGCAGCCCCAACAGGGCTGCTGCTCTGCGTATTGGGGATCGGCCTGGGAGTTATCGAGCGGTGGCGCTGGCGGCGGGAGAACGTTCTGGGAGAGTTCAGGGTCCAGGCCGCCGATCAGCAATACCTGTTGCACCAGGGATTGCTGTGGGTGGTACTGCTCGTTGTGCTGGCGGTGCAGCAGTTAGCCCAGGCCGGGGCCGTGATTGGGCTTGGGCTGTACCTGGGACTGCCGCTCACGTTCGTCTATCGCTACTACTTCTACCGGACGTATCCGACAGCGCTGGCGATGGCGAGCAACGCGACGGCGGGGGCCCAGTCGCGTTCGATCATCGAGGGCGAGATTGCCGACGCCGCCGCGAGCGCCGGGCCGGATCTCGACAGCGCGGGGCCGGGCCAGACGATGCTGAAGCGGCCAGCCGCAAGCGGCGCGAGCCAACGCCTCAGACTGCGGGTCGTCATCTTTGTGGGCAGCGTGGCTCTGTGGTGGGTGCTGGCGCGCTGGTGGGTCTGGCAGGGCGCCGAGGAGGGAACGGTTTCCCTGGCGCCGTTCAGCGGCGATGTCGTTGTCGACATCGTGGGAATCGTGGTTGGATCGGTGCTGGGCGTGGGTTCGGCGTGGTTCTACGAGAACTTCATGTAGGGCCGACCCGGCATAGCGTCCCTATTCCTCGGCCAGGCTGACTCGTTCCAGGACTTCGCGGTTCCAGACGTATTCGGGCATCCGGCCTTGCAGGACGCGGACGACGGACAGCGCGGCGCGTCGTTCAAGCTCAAGCAGCGATTCCTCGGAGAGGAAGGCGGCGTGCGGGGTGACGATGGCGCGCTCCAGACCGATTAGCGGATGGTTGGGGGGTGGCGGTTCCTGTTCCAGGACGTCGATGCCGGCGCCTGCAATCCAGCCTTCGTCGATGGCGCGGGCCAGGGCGTACTCGTCGATCAAGGGACCGCGGGCGGTGTTGATGAGGTAGGTGGTGGGCTTCATGGCCCGAAGTTCAGGTTCGCCGATGGTGTGATGCGTCTCGGGGGTGAGCGGGGCGTGGACGGAGATGAAGTCGGACTCGGTCACCAGGCGGTCCTTGTCGACCAGCTCGGCGCCGATGTCGGCCACGCGGTCGGCGGTGATGTAGGGATCATGGACAAGAATCTTGAGCCCGTGGGGGATGGCGCGCTGTGCGAGGGCGTAGCCGATGCGGCCGTAGCCCAGGATGCCGAGCACGCGGCCGCGCATGCGGTGCATCGGCCGGGCGGGCTGGTTGGTCCACGCCCCGGTGCGCACGCTGCGGTCCAGCACCGAAATGCCGCGGGCCTGGGCCATGAGCAGGGCCATGGCGTGGTCGGCGACCTCCTCATAGCCGTAGTCGGGCACGTAGGTGACGGGGATGTCCAGGGAGGTGCAGGTGTCGACGTCGATGTTGTCGGTGCCGACGCCGTAACGACCGACGACGCGCAGGCGCGGGGAGGCGCACACGACGCGCTCGGTGACCCTGGCAAAGCAGGTGAGGATGCCGGTGACATCGGCGGCCAGTTCGGTGAGGCGGTCTTCGTCGCCGGAGTCGGCTTCGACGACCTCGGCGTCGAGTTCGGCCAGGACCTCGCGCTCGGGATCGGTGGAAGGCCAGACGTAGTCCGTAATCAAGATCTTGTGCCGCTCGGCCACGAAGTCGACTCCCCAACTAATCAACTGGCGTCGCGGCGAGCTTAGGGAGCGCCGAAAAGCAATGTCAACGCCGCACGCGTCGGTCCGCAATTGCGACAATGCACCAGGCGCTTCGAGTAGTGGAGCTCATGCCATGCCGCGCGACCTGGCCCTGGGCAACGGATCGTTCCTGGTCAACTTCGACTCGCGTTACCGCGTGCGCGACATCTACTACCCGCGGGTTGGCTCCGAGAACCAGACCGGCGGGCGGGCCTGCCGGTTTGGGGTGGGCGTTGACGGGCAGTTCTCGTGGATCAGCAACGACGAATGGTCGCGGGACCTGGATTACGCGGACAACACGCTGGCGACGAATGTCCGACTTGAGAATGCGCGGCTGGGCGTGGAGTTGGCCTGCGCCGACGCGGTGGACTTTGATCGACCGATCTTCGTGCGCCGGGTAGCCGTAAGGAACCTGGCCAACCGCGAACGCACGTTCACGCTCTACTTCCACGCCGACTTCTGGCTGGAGCGGGACGGGATTGGCGACACGGCCTACTTCGACCCGTGGACCGAAGGCATCGTGCACTACAAGCGCAACGTGAACTTCCTGTGCAACGCGCAGGTTGGGGACAAGGTGGGATTCGACGAGTACAGCGTCGGCGGGAAGTCCGAGGACGCCTCGCAGGGGACGTGGCTGGACGCCGAAGACGGACGCCTGGAAGGCAACCCCATCGCGCAGGGGCAGGTTGACAGTATTGGCTCCGTACGGGTAACGGTTGCGGGCGGCGGCGAGGGCACGGCGCACTACTGGATCGTGGCCTCGGACGACTTCTTCCGGGCGAAGGACCACAACGACACGGTGGTCGAACGGACGCCGGAGAGTTTCATCCAGCGGACCAGCGACTACTGGTCGTACTGGGTGACGCGGGATCCGACCGACCTGTGGCCGCTGGACCCTGCCAGCCGCGACCTGTACCGCCGGAGCATGTTGGTGGTGCGCACGCAGATCGACGACGGCGGCGCAATCATCGCGGCCAACGACAGCGACATCCTGCAGTTCGGGCGGGATACCTACAGCTACATGTGGCCGAGGGACGGGGCGCTGGTGGCGGAGGCGCTGATCGGGGCCAATCAGCGGGAACTGGCCGGTCGCTTTTTCCAGTTCTGCCGGCGCGCCCTGCAGCCGGGGGGATTCATGCTGCACAAGTACCACCCGGACGGATCGCCGGGCAGCAGTTGGCACCCCTGGGCGGACGCCAACCGGCAACGCGTGCTGCCGATCCAGGAGGACGAAACGGCGCTGGTGCTGTGGGCGCTGCGCCTGTACAACCAGCAATTCATGGACACCGAGTTCATCCGCGGCGTTTACGCCCCGCTGATCAAGGCGTCGGCGGACTTCATGGTCCGGTATCGGCATGAACCCAGCGGACTGCCGGCGGCCTCGTGGGACCTCTGGGAGGAGCGCCTGGGCATTCACACGTTCACGGTTGCCTCGGTGTGGGCCGGACTGGAAGCGGCGGCGGAGTTTGCGGAGGGGTTTGGCGAGCTGGACACGGCCGCGCGCTATCGCACGGCGGCGTCCGAGATCCGGGCTGCGACGCTGGAGCACCTGTACAGCGAGGAGCACGGGCGGTTCATCCGGCGGCTGGAGGTGAACGCGGACGGATCGCTGACGCCGGACCTGAACGTGGACGCCAGCGTGCATGGGGTCTGGCGGTTCGGGATGTTCGACGCGGACGACTCGCGGGTGCGGTCCACGATGGAAAGCGTGCGGGACGAGCTGACGGTGAAGACCGCGGTGGGCGGTGTGGCGCGCTACCAAAACGACTACTACCACCAGGTCAGCGGCGACATTCGGAACGTGCCCGGCAATCCCTGGTTCATCTGCACGCTGTGGCTGGCGCAGTGGCACGTGGCGTTGGCCGAGTCGGAGGCGGATCTGAAGCCGGCCCGGGACGTCCTGGCCTGGGTGGCCGATCGCGCGCTGCCCAGTGGAACGCTGGCGGAGCAGGTCCATCCGTATTCGGGCGCGCCGCTGAGCGTGAGCCCGCTGACCTGGAGTCACGCGGAGTTCGCGACCACCGTGCAGAAGTACGCGGAGAAGGCGGCGCAGATTGCGTAGCTTCAGCCCAGCCGCCGCGGGGTTGCTAAGGTCGGACCGCACGCGCTTGACCGGATCCCCACGATGTCCAGAGCAATCACGATCACGGTTGGCGACATTGAAATGGATGCCGTGCTGAGCGATAGCCCGACGGCCGACGCCATATGGTGTGCACTGCCGATCGCGCGGACGGTGAACACCTGGGGGCACGAGTTCTATTTCGACATCGGCGTGCAGGCCGAGCCGGAACCGGGCGCCTCGGACGTGGTGGAGGTCGGGGACCTGGCCTACTGGCCGCCGGGAATGGCGTTCTGCGTGTTTTTCGGGCGGACGCCGGCCAGCCAGGGGAACGAAGTTCGAGCGGCGAGTCCGGTGAACGTGGTGGGACGGATCGACGATCCGCCGGTGGACGCCCTGCGACGGGTGCGCACCGGCACGGCTATCCGGATCGAGGCGGCCTGAGCCAAGGGCAGGCGGGATCGCTTGCCAACGATCCAGGTTGACCGTTCGCTTATTGTCCGGTAACCTGCAAGCGCTTGAACGGATCTCGGCCCCGGCGACCAGTCAGTGCCTGGTGAGCCTCGGAGCACGAGCAACAGACAAGGACGGCTTGCCGTGGGCGATCCGCTAACCCAACGCCAGCACCGCGTCTTGCAGACCATTGAACGGTTCGTGCAGGACGAGGGCTATACGCCCAGTGTTCGCGAGATTGGCTCGGTCCTGGGGCTGGCGCCGGCCACCGTGCAACAGCACCTGGAAGTGCTGGAACGCAAGGGCTACATCCGGCGCTCGGGGCAGTCGCACGGCATCGAAATCCTGAGCGGCGGCATGCCCGGCGGCGTGGTGAACGTGCCGATTGTGGGCGAGATTGCCGCGGGAGCTCCGATCGATGCGTACGAGGAGCGCCTGGACACCATTGCAGTGGCTGCCGACATGTCGCCCAACGGCAGCGCCTACGCCTTGCGCGTGCGCGGCGACAGCATGATTGAGGATCACATCTGCGACGGCGACATCGTAATCGTGGAACCCGTTGCGACAGTTCGAGACGGTGAGATTGGCGTGGCGATGCTGGACGACGGCGCGGTGACGCTGAAGCGAATCTTCCGCGAGGCCGACCGGGTTCGCCTGCAACCGGCCAATGCCGACATGGCGCCGATCTATGCCGAGGACGTTCGCGTCCAGGGTCGGGTGACCTCGATCATGCGGCGGCTCTGACGCGGCCGACGGCGTGCCGCACATCCAGGATCGCCGAGACGACATTGCGGACTTGTTGACGGCAGGCGCCGTCGATGCCGCCGCCCAATGCGCCCTGCTGGCGATTGACGACGCCGCCCCAGGACCGGCAGTCCGGCTGTCGGCGCTGCATCTGGTCAGCCTGGGGGTTCGCTACGCCGCCGAAGGAAACAGCTCGGCGGCCCGCGAGGCCTTTGACCACGCGCTGGACACGGCAACCGGCGAAGCCGGAGACGACGATCTGCGGCCGCGGCTCTATCGCAACGTAGCGGCCGCGCTGGACGCCGAAGGCCACCACGCCGCGGCCGCACGGTGCCTGGAAGCCGCGGTGGAGCATGGCGCTGAAGGCCCGGCGGTGTGGCAAGCGTTGGGTCGCGCACGCCTCAGGGCCGACGATCCAGTTGGCGCCCTCGAAGCGCTCAATCACGCTCAGCGACTCAAGCCCACGGCAGCGGTCACCGCGGACCTCGTGCTGGCTGAACTGGCTGTTGAAGCGTCGCCGGCTGCGGCGCGGCGTGCACTCGCGCGCCTGGAAGCCAGTCGGCCGGATCGTCCCGCCGTCCGCTGGGATTTCGCCCTGGCTCGCGCCCATCAAATGGCCGGAGACTCCGAGACGGCCAGGGCCGCCTTCCGCCGCGTTCTGGAACACGCCGACGGAGAACTTGGCGCGCAGGAGCTGGCGCAGGCTCGCGGCAGCCTCTAGCGGAAAGCCTCAGCCGCTCAACAACGCTTCGCGACCGGACACTGCATGGGGCCTACGCGTGCAGTCCGTCAAACGACCGTTCGCCGTCGACTGTTCACATCCCCTTCGCATGTTCGTCATTTGTCCGTACGTCTTTTGTTCGGTATTATTCGGGCATGGACACGACTCGCACGAGCATCCCGGGGCGCCCTTTGCTGCCCGCTGCCTGGCGCGGACAGCGAGTAATCATGCACGCGGACATGGACGCCTTCTATGCGTCCGTCGAGCAGCGGGACAATCCGGCGCTGCGAGGCCGCCCCGTCATCGTCGGCGGTCCACGGGATGCCCGGGGCGTCGTAACGGCCGCGTCCTATGAAGCCCGCGCATATGGCGTTCGGGCGGCAATGCCGCTGAGACAAGCCGCCGGGCTTTGTCCTGACGCTGAGTTCGTGCCGGGCCGCATGCGGCTGTACTCGGACGTTTCGCTTGAGGTGATGCGGATCTTCCGATCTTGCACGCCGTTGGTGGAGCCCCTGTCGCTGGATGAGGCGTTTCTGGACGTTACGGGCTGCGAGCGTCGCTACGGAAGTCCCGGCGAAATCGCCGAACACGTGCGGGACGCGGTCCGAACCGCAGTGGATCTGCCAATTTCGGTGGGTGTGGCGGCTAGCAAGTCGGTCGCCAAGATTGCCTCGACGCTGGCCAAGCCCGACGGGCGCCGCCTTGTGCCTCCAGGATCCGAGCAGGATTTCCTGGATCCCCTGCCAGTGCGAATGATCTGGGGGGTCGGGCCGAAGAGCGAAGCGCGCCTGGCCGCGCGCGGCATCCACACCATCGGCGACCTTGCGCGGCACGACCCGGAGCGGATGCGCGAGCTTCGCAGGCCGGCCACCCTGGCGCGCGCTATCGATCCGCGTGACGTTGCAAGTGAGCGTACGGCCAAGTCCGTGGGCAACGAGGTGACATTTGGCCGCGACACCAGCGACCGCGAGCTGGTGTTGCGGTATCTGCGACAGCTTTCGGATCACGTTGGGCGACGGCTGCGCGCTCGAGGACTGACGGGCCGAACGGTCGCTCTCAAGCTGCGATATGCGGACTTCCACACCATCACACGGCAAGTCACGCTCGACGCGCCGACCGACCAGACGCGCGACGTCTTTGGGGCGGTGCGAGATCTCTTCGCTCGGGAAGTCAACGACCGCGACGTTTACCGGCTCGTCGGCGTTCACGTCACCGGCATTGGGGCGCAGACCGCGCGGCAACTCGCCTTCAGGATGGGTGACGAGCGCGAACGGAGGCCGCTGGAAACCGCGCTAGACGAAGTTCGCGCGCGCTTTGGCGATGCCGTGATCACACATGCCGCCCTGCTGGGATCAAGCGCCCGCATGGACAGCGAACGTTACGCCTGGCGGGAGGACGTCCTGGGATGACCCGTTGCGTTGATCGGCTCCGGAACGTTGAACCAGGAACCGTTGCCTACAAGGGAGCACCGAATGTCGCGACTGCCCGATGAGTTTCGCGCCCTGCTCCGCCTAGAAGCGGACAGCGGCCACGCCACAGCCGAGGCTGCGGCGCCGGACACATCCGCCCACCGCATGGCCATGGCCAAGCTTGGCCGGCTCTATCGCTACGCCTTGCGGCATCCGGCCGGAGGACGGGATGAGGTGCTTCGTATAGTCGCCCGGCAAACGCTGCGTCACGGCCCGGGGCACGTGCTGGGCCGACGGACGCGCGAAGCCCGGCTCTTCATGAGCTGGGGGCACCAGGTGCACCGCGAGGTGTTTGCGGCGCGCGCCGGCCTGCGCTTCGAACCAGGCAGAACGCCTCGCCAGCTGGTGGCCGCCTGGCGATTCCAGTTTCCGGTCGCGGACCTGGTGCTACGCGACCTGCATCGACGGATGCGCGGCTACACCCTGGTCATCGAAGATGGCTCACGCCGCTACGTGCATGACGGGTGCGGTATCCGGCTGGAGACCGTACCGGCGCGTACGCTGTTCGGGACAGCACGAAACCTGGGACGGCGTCCTCCACCGCTCTTCGCATCGGCCTAGGCGCCGAGCTTTCAGGCCACTTTTTCATCGCCCACTGACGACGGCTACGGGCGTAGCGGGTGCTACCATCGCTCACGTCAGGCCGTGCGGATTGTGCAGCCAGCGACACGGGGGGCAAGGATGAGCTTGTCTCCGTGCGTATCGTTCGGACTCTCGAAGGGCGCGCCCGTCTCGCCGTAGCGGCCGGGTTTCACCTGGGCGCGCGGCCAGCCGCGCTGGCACCGTCGCAACGCGAACTCTTCAGCACGCTCACTCAGCGCGCCTTTGCGAGTGTCCTGGACCAGGCGGCGCGCGCCGGGTGCCAGGCCTTTGTCTGTGGTGGCGAGTTGTTTGCGGCCTCGCTTCCGTCGCTTCAAGACGTACGCGCCGCGATGGCCCCGCTGGGCTCCGCACGGCAAGCCGGCATGACCATCATTGCCAGCGACGAACAGCCAGGCCACGCAACCGACGGCACAAGTTTTCTGGCCGACGTCGGTCTGATCGACGCTGTGCTGAATGCACGAGGACCCGCATCGGTGCTGGTGTCGGCCGCGAACGTCCAGGTCGCCCTTGTGACCGGCGGCGGAAGCGGAGATCTGGCAGCAGCCGATCTCATCCTCGCGCTGGATGCGCCCCGCGGCGACACCCTTGAACCGGCGCCGCCGGCCAGCTTTGTTGACACCGTTATCGACACCCGCGCCCTCAATGCACCGTCCGATCGCGCGTGGGACGTGCCGGTGATCGAAACCGGCTGGGCCGGTCCATCGCTGGACCGCGAGCGGCGGCCCGGCTTCGTGATCCTGGACATCGATCCCAGCGCGGGTGTCATCCCCACATTCGTCGAGACCGAAGCCTTGCGACCCGAGCGGGTCGTGATCAAATCACCACAGGCGGGCGGCGAGGTTGAGCACACGGTCGCACCGCACCTGGGCGCCTCCGCCATCGTGGACGTCGAGCTGCGCGGGCGGACTTCGCGCTCGGTCTGGCACGACGTCGATCCCGCCGGACTGATTGAGCGGGCCGCCGCGGCCGGCACGCTGCTGCGCTTTGCCATCGACCGGTTGGTCGTCGATGACTCACATGGAGACGTTGGTGTGACGGAGCGCGCGTCGTTCCTTGTCAATGCCCGGCGCGTGAGCGACGGCCTTGCGGCGGCGGCAGGCGACGACGGTCAACGGGACGCGGTGGCCGCAGCACGGGCGCGCGTTGTCGAGATCGCCCGCCGCCGAGAACCGGCGGCAGTCATCGCATGATTTTCCTGGAGCGCCTGGTCGCTCGGCGCGTCGGCGCGATTGACGATGTCGAGATCGCCTTTGCGCCGCGCGGACTTCACCTGATCGAAGCGTCGCCCGAGGCGTCAATCACGCTAAGGTCCGCTCTTCGCTGCGCGCTGTTTGGCGACGTGGCGCCGGGATTCGGCGACCGTGACGGCGCGTTGGTGGGTGCGTCCATCGTTGCCGGTGGCGCGTCCTATGCCATCGAGCGGCAGATTGCGCGTGATGGTCGCCTCACCACGTCCCTGGCACGAGGCGGGCCGTCCGGCCTGGTTCCGACTACCGGCAGCGAACGCATTGAGCGTGAACTCGAACGCGTGCTCGGGGCCGATCGTGAGGCAATGGCCGCGCTGATCTGGCCGCCAAGCGAGTTGGAATCCCTGTCGGACCGGCTGCGCGACTTCCTTCGGGCGTGGCTCGGTTCGCGCCGAATGAACGTGCTGGCGGCCAGCGTTGAGGTGAGCCAGGACCTCCAGGAAGCCGAGCGTGTGGCGTCGCTACACGTCGCGCTGGCCAAGGCGGCTGAGGCCCGCGACGCAGCCGTTTCCGAGGTCCGACAGCTTGAGTACGGGCGCAAGCGCGACCGGGCCGCGCGCGCCGTTCATCAGCTCGAGGAAGCCGAGCGCCTGGTCGCCCAGGCCGAGGACGAGCGCGTTCGGATGGCGACGCTGGCTGAAGGTTTTGAGCGCCACGTCCAACGGGCCGAGCAGGCGCTGGCGCTGGCGCACCTGCTGGACCAGCGGGACGCGGCCATGAAGCGGCTTGAAGCCGCGCGGGCACGGCGAATCGAGCACGAGACGCAGGTCACTGAACTCAGCGAATTGCGCTCCAAGTTGACGATCAGCGAAGCGCGGTTGACGAAGCTGGAACGCGGCCTGGCCGCTTACGACCGAGCCGACGCGGCGGCCACCGCCGCCGACCAGGCACGCCGCGCCAGCTCGGCCGTTGGCGACGACGTAGCTGCCCTGGAACGCGCTCGCCAGGAGCTTTCGGCCAGCCGAAGCAAGTCGGAACGCCTCGCCGCGCAGGCGAAACGTGCACGGACGCTCAGCGAGCGAGCCAACGAAGAAGCCCATTTGCCCGCCGCACATCGCCTGTGGGGCGAGTGGATGGGCCAGGCGGCCGAAGATGCGGGTGACGCGGAGGCAGCCGAAGCCGAAGCGTCGGCGCTGCACGAGCAGGTGAGCGCCCTTGAGAACGCGGTTCGCGTCCAGGAACGCGAGGCCCAGCTACGGGCCGGCTGGCGGCGGCTGGCTGCCGGCGGCGCAGCGGCGGGGCTGGCGGCGGGCGTGTTGGGACTTCTGGCTGTTGCCCCGCTGGCGCCGCTGGGCCTGGCGGTGGGCATGGTGGGCGCTCTGGCCGGTATCTGGCTGACTCTCGCGGACCGTGGCAACGCCGAGAACTCGGACGAGCTGGAACGCGAACTGGACCACGTGGCGCGTGCACTCGAACAGACGGAACACCGAATGCTGGCGACCGCCCGGAAAGGGGACGCCCGAGCTCGCATCGAACGCCAGCTTGACGAGTTGGGCCTGGAGATCCCGTCCGACACCCGCAGGGCCATGGTTCTACGTGACAGTGCCACGACCCGTCTCCGCCACATCGCTGACGGTGACCGTCGGGGCAATTCAGCTGAAGTTGGCGTGGAAGCGGATGCCGCGGCGCAGGCCGCCGAAGATGCCGCGCGGGAAGTTCGCCGATTGGAAGCACGCGTAGCAGCCATGTACCACAGCAACCCGGAACAACAACTGATCGCCACCTCAGCAGAGCGACGTGTGCAACTGGAAACTGCGGCCGACGCCCGACGAGCGGCGGAGCGCCTGGCCGACGAGTTGCACATCGGGACTTCTCGAGAGGACATTGCGGCGTCGCGACGAGACACGCTGCGCCAGATCCAGGAGCTCCAACAGCAGTTGAGCGGCGGGCCGGATCTGGAGCTCAAGCGGCAGGTGGCGATCCGGGACGAGTCCCGTGCTTCCGACGACCTCGCCGCACTGGACGTTGAGATATCCAGGCGGCGCGGAGCGGATACCGACCGCGCGACCGATCGTGCGCGAGCCGTAGCGCTTGCGGAGTTCGCGGCCGTGGCCGCGCACGTTGGAAGCGAGCGGGCCCACGGCGCCGCGCGCGGCGCTGACCTCCGCCGCCGAACCGTGCGCGCAGCTTCAAGGCGGCATCGGACAGACCTGGCAGCGGCGATGCGGGCGCTGGGAATCGACGCCGACGCCAATCCCACCGCGGCCGAAGCGCGGGCCGCCATTCCGGACCTTGACGCCGAGCCGGGCGATTCCGATCAGATTCGACGCTCGCTACGCCAGGCGCGTGAGGCGGCACGCCGGACCGAGACACGCGTGCAGACATTGGAATTGCGGGCCGGCCTGGACCACACGGACCTTGACCACGCCGACGCCCAAGACCGCCTGGACCGAGCCTTGCGAGCGCGCCAGGTTCGCGAGATCGGACAGAGCATCGTGCGCGATGCGCTGGACGCCTCGCTGGCGAGCTTGCCGGCGGCTATCGAACGCGAGTTGCGGATCATCCTGCCGGCCGCCAGCGCCGGCCGTTACTGGGACGCGCGTTGTGGCGAGAGCCTGGATGTGGAGGTGTGGGACGCGAAGTCGGCCACCTGGCATGCCCCACGCGAACTGGATGGGCCGGGCCGCGAGGGGGTGGGGCGGGCAGTGGCCCTGGCCTTTGCCGCCGCCGGTCCGCCGCTGGACGCGACGGATCTACCGGCGTTTCTCTGGCTGGAACAGTCGGCAACGGATCACGACGGATCGATCCTGCAAGCCGCGGCGGCGGCCGCCAGCCTGGGCGCGGCGGCGCAGCGCTATCCACAGGTCATAACAACTGGCCAGTCGCTGGCGGCCAGCCTGGGGCGGTTCGACCGGGTGACACGACTGACCAACGGAAACCCGGCCAATGTCATGCAACCGGCCAGCGAAATCCGGGAGGCCGTTTGAAGCTCTCCAGCGAGGCCAAACGCCGTGCGTCAAGCAGTGGCGCCAGCGCGCGCAGGCCGCGCCGGCGGCTCCCCACGCGGTCCGGCAGCGGTCGCCCTCGGATGAAGACTGCGGTTGATGCCAACGCTAGGAACCGAGCGGCAACCGCTTCTCGCGAGATCACCGCGGGAGGGACACGCCGTATTCGAGTTCGCTCCAGCAATGACGCCGAAACCCCAAAGGCCGCCACGAACTCTCCGGGCAACGGAATTCGCCGACGCGCGCGGCGAGCGCTGGACGCCGCTGCGCGGAGCGAGGGTGATCCCGACGACCAGTTGCAACTGACGCTGGACTTGAACGAACCGAAACCGCGCGGCTATGAGGTAACAGCCAAGCCGCCGCGCCAGCGAATCGAAACGACCCGCTGGCTGTGGTGGGCCATGGGTGTAGGCGCCGTGACCTGTCCATTCCTGCTCGGATTCCAGCTGGTCTTTACCGACCCGGCGCACGGAGCGAATGTGCTGGCCGTCGTGGCTACGATGTCGTTCGGCGCGCTGTTCGCCACCTGGACCTTTGAGTATTGGCTGCGGCGCGGAACCGCCGCCACCGCACGCAATCTGGCGATCTGGACGCTCACCCGCCATTCCATCCTGGCGTCGGTGGGCGTGGCCGCGATGGCCGTGAGCGCACTGAATCGCACGGCAAGCTTCGGCCTGCTGCTCCTGGTGATCCTCACGCTGGTCGTGGCCGACATCGTGCTGCGCAGGCTGCGCATCCGGTAGTGGACGACGACAAGTCGAACGATCCGTACGCGCGCATCGCCGACCTGTACGAGGCTGAGCACCGCGGCTGGACCGATGACCTGGATCTGTATCGAGCGCTGGCAGCGCGGGCCGGCGACCCGGTGCTGGAACTGGGCTGCGGCTCGGGCCGCGTGGCCATCGCCCTGGCCGACGCCGGGTATGACGTGCGCGGCATCGATATGTCGGAGGCCATGCTGGCGATTGCGCGGGCCAACGTGGCTGGCCGGCAATTGCGCGTTGCCTTTGCCAGCGGCGACATGCGGCACGTCGCCAGCCACCGCCAGTTTGGCCTCGTCTTCTGCGCGCTGGACACCCTGTTGCATCTGCAGTCCACCCGCGACGTTCTGGACACAATGGCCTCGGCGCACCGCGTTCTGCGTGCAGGGGGGCTGCTGGCCTTCGACATCGTGAATCCGACGCCGGAAGTGCTGGCCATGGGCGACCGGGTGGTGCGCCACCAGTCGACCTTCACAGGCCCAGAAGGCGCTGAGGTCACGCACTTCGTGTCCTGGGACATCGATCCGGACGCTCAAACCATCGAAACAACGCATTTTTACGATTGGCTGAGTGACGGCGGAGCGGTGCGCCGGCGCACAACGTCTTTCCGGCTGCGCTACCTGGAACGGGACGAGGTGGAAGCGGCACTGCGGGCCGCAGGTTTCAAGAGGCTGGAACTCTACGGAAGCGAGCAGCTCGATCCCTTCGAGCCAGACAGTGACCGCATGATCGTCGTCGCAACCAAACCCGACGCGTAGGCGCTAGAACGACCAGCGGCCTATCGGCCCGTTGCGGCTTCGCCACGCCCGGTAGGCGCCGAGATCACTGACCAGTCGGAGCGTGGATGCGATTGGTGTCAGCCCCTGGCTTCGCAGCCGACGAAGCAAGGTCCCGCCGGCCAGCGCCAGGTCAACATCAACCGACGAAAGGCCACGGACCAGTGCCGAGTGAGCGGCCGCACGAACCCAAGCATCGACGTCTTGATCTCGCGGGGCGCTTACCATGGCCAGGCGAAGGTCCAGCGAGCCACCGGCGGCGGGTATCAACGGATCCGGGTCACAGAGCAGCGTGACGTTGGATCCAATGAGTACGTAGCTCGCCGATGACTGCGGCTGAGCATTGATCTTGGCGGCAAGTGTCGGTTCGCGGCCCGGGATTTGGTCGTTGAGGTCCGAGCACGCGACTTCTCGCCAGGTGCCTGGCTGGACTGGCCCAGTGAGTTTCGCGGCCGCGCCACGCAGACGAACCGTGAGATCGGCCGGACGAAAGCCACGGCGTGCGTACATCCCCACGGCGCCTACCGCCGATGGCGCCGCCTCCATGCCAGTGACCGGGCGCCCGCCGGCCTGCAGAAACTCGATCGCGCAGTCCGTCAACGCGGCGCCCACCCCGGCGCCACGAAAGTCTGGCGCGACGCCCAGGCCGGCAAACCAGGCCGCTTCAGGCTCGACCACCGCAAACACGGCGCCAACCGGGCCGTAACCGGGGACCTCGGCAATCCAGGCGGCCGCGGAACCCTGACGCCACCGGCGAACACGGCTCGCGGTCAGCGGCAGATCGGGACCGACCGCCGACGCAATCGCTCCGGCGTCGGGCGTTCCGTACGCGGCGCGCAGCAACCGGGCCGCCGCCTCGGCGTCATCGTCGCGCATGCGACGGACCCTTGCGCGCGTGTTTTGGTTCAAGGCAGCCACGATAGAATCCGTACGGCGGCCCTCAAGCAGCCGCAGTTTGTCCCCCCCGAAACGAATTGCCACACCCATGACCACCATGCCTCATCCCGACCTGGCCGGCGCCATGAGCCGTCTGGGCACCGAGACCGCCTTCTCAGTCCTGGCGCGAGCCAAGGCCCTGGAACGCGAAGGTCGCGACATCATTCACCTGGAGATTGGGGAGCCGGACTTTGACACGCCGGCCAACATCATTGAAGCGGCCAAGCGGGCACTGGACGAGGGATTCACGCACTACGGACCGTCGGCCGGGATTCCCGAGGCCCGGGAGGCCATCGCCACGGACGTGGCCGAGTCGCGAGGGATCGAGGTCGCACCTGAGCAGGTCGTCATCACGCCGGGCGCCAAGCCGATCATGTACTTCGGGATCACGGCGCTGTGCGGTCCGGGAGACGAAGTGATCTATCCGGACCCGGGCTTCCCGATTTACGAGTCGGTGATCCGGTTCGTGGGCGCCACGCCGGTGCCGGTGGCACTGCGGCCGGAGAACCATTTCCGGCTGGATTTGGACGAATTGAAGGCCAAACTCTCCGACCGAACCAAGCTGCTGATTCTCAATTCGCCGCAGAATCCGACCGGCGGCGTGCTGCCACCGGAGGACATTGCCGCCATCGCGGATCTCGTCGTGGACCGGCCGCTCTATGTGCTGAGCGATGAGATATACGGGCGAATCATGTACGGCGAGGTGGAGCACGCTTCAATTGCGGCACGCCCGGGAATGGCCGACAAGACGATGATCCTCGACGGCTTCTCGAAGACGTACGCCATGACCGGCTGGCGGCTGGGCTACGGCGTCATGAACGCGGGGCTGGCCGAGGCCGTGGCCCAGCTGCAAACCAACTGCACCAGTTGCACCGCCGCGTTTATCCAGATGGCGGGAATCGAAGCGCTTACCGGGCCGCAGGACGCCGTGGACGACTTTGTGGCCGAATTCCAGCGGCGGCGCGATGTCATCGTCGATGGGCTCAACAGCCTGGAAGGCGTGGACTGCCAGCGGCCGGCCGGCGCCTTCTACGTGTTTCCGCAGCTCAGCGGATTTCGCATCAGCACCGACGAGATCGCCGATCGCCTGCTGAACGAAGCGGGCGTGGCGGTGCTAGCGGGAACCGCCTTTGGCGCGGTGGGCGCCGACTCGTTGCGCCTGTCATTCGCAAACTCTGTCGAAAACCTGGAGCGCGCCGTGGAGCGCATGCGCCCCGTGCTGGCCGCCTGCCGCTAGGCCCGCGCGGCGCCGGCTAGATCTGTTCGACGCGATCGAGGTCAAACATGAACATGGTGGCCCCACCGACCTGAACCTCGACCGGGAAAGGCAATCGGGCGTCCCCTGAATCCTGCACCGACTGAGCGGGACTAACGATCTGCATGCGGGTTGTCGCATTGCGCCGCACGATGCCGAGCAGGGAACCGATTCGATCCTCGTCGACGCCAATGATGAAGGTCGTGTTGCCTTCGCGCAGGAATCCTCCCGCGGTCGGTACCCGCGTGAACCGAAATCCGCCTGAGACGAGCGCGTCGGCCAGCAGGTCCGCATCCGGCTCCTGCACGATCCCGAAGAAGAGCTTCAGCTGAGATCCAATCAGGCAGGCCTGGGACGCGTCGCGGGCAGCTTACGCGATGCTGAGCGGCAGAAGGCGCTGAACGGGTGAGGTGACTCGCCGGAGTTCGCGGGCGTCGACTTCGGGCTGCACGCGACTCAGGATGTCGGCGGCAATGTCTTGTGGTGGGTTCAGCCCGTCCACCACCAGCCATCGGTCGGGATCGTCGGCCGCCTGGTCCAGGTAGGAATTTCGCACGCGCCGGTGAAACGGCAACCCGTGCCAATTGATGCCGCCAGCCTTTTCCCAGTCCACATTGCGGTGGCTGAGGCTTCGTTTCAGCCCCGCCTCGACCTCAACGTCCAAGAGAACTGTCACGGCAGGCGTGACGCCCTGGATAGCGAAGGAGGTCAGGATTTCAAGGTCGCGTCGGCGCAGGCGAAAACCGCCGCCCTGGTAGGCGCGGGTCGAGGCGGCAAAGCGATCGCAGATGACGACCCCACCACGTTCGAGGTGCGGTCGGATGCGTTCCGTCACATGCTGCGAGCGGGCGGCCGACATGAGCAACGCCTGCACTCGTGGGTCCACCGCCTGCATGTCCTGTTCCTGGAGCAGCAGGCGCCGAAGGCGTTCGCCCAACGGGGTTCCGCCAGGCTCTCGAGTCAGGTCCACGTCAAACCCTTGCTGACGAAGCGCGTCACCCAGCAACTGGGCCTGCGTCGTCTTGCCGCTGCCCTCGGGGCCTTCGAAGACGATGAACAGTCCGGCCGGTTTCTCGTCGGTCATACGAGTCTCGGCCGTGAACTGAGGGGTGTACGCAAGTGCTGGCGGGGAGCACCGTTGCCGCGCGCGGTCGCGTTCGGCTGAGCCGGCTGCGGCGGCTCTTCGGGGCCTTCCATGTCGAGCAGGGTCGCCAAGCAAGCTTCCATTTGCGTCACCGTGTTGTTTCGCAATACGTAGACCGGGACGCCGCGGGCCTCGGCATCCCGCAGGACACGAGCGCGTTTGCGGTGAAAGCTGCGTAGCGTGACGACGACATCGGCCTGGGCCAGGTGGCGCACCAGCCGGACCATGTCGGTCGCACTGTTGGCGATCGCGTGTTCCAGGCGACTGCGGCTGACCCCGAAGGGAAACACACGAAGGCGCCCGTCGTCCCCAGGGTCGTCGACGGGGTCCTTTGGCTGGGGCAAAGTGTTCTCCACGCTCACGCGGGCTTCAGCGTTGGTGTCGCGCAGCACGCGGCCATCGGGCAACCGCATGCGCGACTCGGCGCGCACCGCCCCGCCACGAAGGATGGCGTCGACCGAGCCAGCCACGTTGTGGTGGATGACAAAGGCGTCTCTCGAGTGCAATTCGATCAGCGTGTCGAAGGTCGGAGGCGAGCGTCGCTCGAGCACGGTTTTCTGCGTGCGGCGGCGGCGGGCCTCGTCGTCGCTGAGGGTTACGGATTCGACGCCGCCGACGAGGTCGCTCAGCAAGGGATTGAGGAGCACGTTGTCGAGCGTCTGGCCGTGTGCGGTGGCAATGAGACGCACCCCGCGTTCGGCGATCGTGCGGGCCGCCTCGGCTTCGAGATCGGTCCCGATTTCGTCCACCACGATGACCTCGGGCATGTGATTCTCGACCGCCTCAATCATGACGCGGTGCTGACGATCCGGGGCGGCCACCTGCATGCGCCGGGCACGGCCGATGCCGGGGTGGGGAATGTCGCCGTCGCCGCCGATCTCGTTCGAGGTATCAACGATGACGACGCGAGCACCGTGATCGTTGGCCAGCACGCGCGCCATCTCGCGCAGCATGGTGGTCTTGCCCACGCCGGGAGGTCCGAGGAGCAGCAGGCTGCGGTCACCGGCGACGATGTCCCGAACAATCGCGGTGGTGCCGTGGAGGGCACGCCCGCGTCGAACCGTCAGGCCGACCACTCGACCCGATCGATTGCGAATTGCAGAGAAGCGATGCAGGGTTCCCGGCACGCCGGCCCGGTTGTCGTCTGTGAACTCGCCGATGGCCTCCACAACCGCCGCGATATGCCCGGCTTCGACCTTCCAGGGCAGCAGACGCTCGGATCCGTCGCTGATACGAACCTCAGGTACGCGGCCAAGGTCGAGCACGATCTCGACGACCTCGGTCCAGCCAGCCACGGTGCGTAGGTCGTCCTGCAGTCTGTCCGGCAATGCGGCGACCAGGTCCCTGAGTTCCTCATCATCCCCCGACCGAATGTGCGGTGCGTCAACCGCCTGCGGAGGCTGCAGTAGTTCAGGGCTTGCCACGCCGACCTAGCTCGTCGCCCTGTCGAGTGCCTGTGCCGGCACTTCAGCCGCTATCCGCACCGTCATGTGCTTGACCAGCAACTCGCGTTCCTCGGTCATTGCGAAGCCCTCAGCCTCGGCGGCGCGTCGCAACGCATCTTCGTGGGCGTGTACGACGACGCGAACCGGCAGTCGCCGCGTGTCCATGAGCGACCACACGGCAAAGCGCAACAGCTGGCGCGTCAGCGCTGCGCGTCGCGGATGAACCATCAGCGCCGCCGTGTGGCGTCCTCGGGCGCCGGCATGCACGCGCAACCAGCCATCAAGTCCGCGCTCGCCGTCGACGACGAATTCCTGGGGCCCTGGTCTCCCACCAAGCAGCGAGAACCGGCGACGAGACAACGTGGGGCGTTCGCCGCCCGGCGATTCCGCCAGTTGCAAAGCTGCCGGCGTGATGGTGCGGTAGAGCTGGGAGATGTCCCAGGCGTCCGCCTGCTCCACATTCCGAAGACCGGCGATATCTCCCGGATCGGCGATCGGGCCAGGGCGACGCGTGTACACGTCCTCGCTGACCGCGCCGACAAAGCCCAGGCGTCCAAACACGTCGCGAAAACGGCTGTCACGCGGCAGGCGGGCAAAGACGCTGACATAGCCGCGTCCAGCGGCATCCAACGTCAGGCGTTCCAGCAGTGCCTCGCAGGCCGCGAGTTCAATGGACTCGGGGGAGGCATTTTCGGCCGTCAGGGCGATGGTGAGCGCGGAGACATTGGCCCGACGCCGGTCGGGAACCAGTTCCGCCAGCGCGAAGCCCAGCAAGTCGTCGCCAGTCCACGCCGCGTAGCCCTGGACGTCCGGCACCAGGCCGGGAAGCGTGGCCGCCAGGGCCATGAGCGCCGGGGGGGTTGGTCCGGCCACGGGCGTCACGTGCTCACGTGGACCTGTCGTGAGAATGAAGTTGCGCGCCAGCGCCGGCGCGTGCCAGGGGCGGAGTCGCGAGACCCGCGGCGTCACGCCTGTCCGGCCATTTCGACAAAGCTGGCGTGCAGCCGCGTATCTCCGGTCAGCTCGGGATGGAAAGCCGTGCCGAAGAGCCGACCGCGCCGGACCGCCACAATCGTTCCGTCCTCAAGTCGGCTCAGCACTTGAACACCGGGTCCGACGTCGCGCACGACGGGCGCGCGAATGAAGACCGCGGGGAATGGACCGCCGCTAATGCCCTCGATTTCGAGATCCGTTTCAAAGCTGTCGGTCTGCCGGCCGAAGGCGTTGCGCTCCACGGTTATGTCAAGCAAATTGAGTAACGGCTGGCAGCGGCCGACATCCCGCGCCATGAGAATCAATCCGGCGCAGGTGCCCCAGATCGGCTTTCCGGACTGGGCAAGGTCACGGATCGGCTCGCGGAAACCGTAGCGCTCCATCAGCTTGCCGATGGTGGTGCTCTCGCCGCCGGGAATGATCAATCCGGCGATCCCGTCCATGTCGGACGTCTGCCGTACTTCCACGGGTTCGGCGTCAAGCCTGCCGAGCATGGCGCCATGTTCGGCGAAATCGCCTTGAAGCGCGAGGACGCCAATGCGAACGCTCACGCGTGCCTCGTGTCGTTACCACCCGCGACCGGCAAGCATCTCCTCGGGCTGAAGCGAGCTGTTGGCGATACCAACCATCGGCTCACCGAGATTTCGCGAGACCTCCGCGACGAGCGCCGAGTCCTCGAAGTTCGTGGTGGCTTCCACGATTGCTCGGGCGCGCTGGGCGGGATCCCCGGACTTGAAGATTCCGCTGCCTACGAAGTTGCCGTCACAGCCAAGTCGCATCATCAGCGCGGCGTCGGCCGGAGTGGCGATGCCACCGGCGGCGAAGTTGACGACCGGCATTCGGCCCAGCTCGGCGGCCTCCTGCACCAGGTGCAACGGGGCCTGAATGTCTTTCGCGTAGGCGTACAACTCGTCCGGCCGCATGTGTTGGATCTGTCGCAACTCCGACATGACCCGGCGCATGTGGCGGACGGCCTCGACGACATCGCCGGTACCGGCTTCACCCTTGGTACGAATCATGGCGGCGCCTTCGCCGATGCGGCGCAGCGCCTCGCCGAGGTTTCGGCATCCGCAGACAAACGGCACGTCGAATCCGGACTTGGCGACGTGGTGCTCCTCGTCGGCGGGCGTCAGGACTTCAGACTCGTCGATGTAGTCCACACCGAGCGATTGCAGGACCTCGGCCTCCACAAAGTGGCCAATCCGGCACTTCGCCATGACCGGGATGGTGACCGCGGCCTGGATCTCCAGGATCTTTTCCGGGTCCGCCATGCGGGCCACGCCGCCCTCGGCGCGGATGTCGGCCGGCACGCGCTCCAGGGCCATCACGGCCGCGGCGCCAGCGTCTTCCGCAATCCGGGCCTGCTCAGCGGTGACGACGTCCATGATGACGCCGCCCTTGAGCATCTGCGCCAGGCCGCGCTTGACGGTTTCGGTGTTCTTGCTGACAGAGCCGTTGGAACTCATGGCTACCCCAGACGCATCTCCGCGATGGAGTCTCTAGCTCCTGATTGGAGACTCTTAGCCCACATTCTAGCGTGAGCGGACGCCAGACCTAAGCGGCCTTATCTGTCCTGGCCAAATGCGCGACCGGGGTGTCCAGTCCGGCTGCAAGCGCGCCATGCAGCACGGCTGACGCCAGCTCGGCATCGACCGGTTCGGTGGCTGCCAGAAATTTCGCCTGGAGTTCGGCGTCGCTGAGTGGTCGTCGGGGGTCGCCGCGCGGGTCCTCGACCAAGACTCGTCGCACTTCGCCGGCAACGGATTCCGCCGTCAATTCGCAACCCCAGCGCTGGGGATAGGCCCGGTCCAGTCCGGCGTGGCTCGCAACCTCGATGCGGTCAGCCATGCGCAGCACCTCAGTGTCCGAGAGATGCGGTTCGTCGAAGCGATCAGGCGTGGGCGGTCCGTGCACCAGGGCCTGGGCCGCGACGAAGTAGACGCTGAATTGGGCGTCCACGCGGTTGGTCGGGCGCCGCTTGGGAGCAGCCGGCTCGGCAACGATGGTTCCGCCACCCGGCAATACGCTGACGGTTACGCGGTGGAGGTCGTCCGGCCGGAAGCCGTTGCTCACTCGGACTTCGCGGCAGGCATCGATTACCGGATGGATGTAGCGACAGCAGGCGTAGGGCTTGATGGCGACATCGAGCAGGGCTGGATGATCCGGATCCAGTAGTCCCAGGTCTTCGGCTCGCGGTCCGTCGCTGACGGCATCCAGGAGTCCGTAGGTCCCGGTCAGCGCGTCAGGCGGGCCTGGCGTCCCGACCGCCGCCAAATCGGCGGCGACGACCCCGGCATGGGCGGCCCACCCGGCGTTGAGTCGCTTGCCGTCACTGCCGTTCTGGACGTAGGCCATTGACCCCGCGGCCATGCCGCCGGCCAGGCCCAGCGCATTGAGAATCCCGTCGGCATCCAGACCCATCGCGTGCGCCGCTGCCACCGCAGCACCCACGGCGCCCGCGATACCGGTGGGGTGAAACCCGCGGGCATATGTCGCAGGCGCGTTGAGTGCGTCGCCGACCCGCATCGTGACTTCGTACCCCGCAACACCCGCGGCGAGGAGATCCGCCATCGTGCCGCCGGCGCGCTCCACCACCGCCATCGCGGCCGGCCAGACAACCACGCCCGGATGCAGCGAGGACACGTTGGTGACGTCGTCGAGCTCCAGGGCATGTGCCGTCATGCCGTTGGCCAGCGCGGCCGTGGACGCCGGAGCGGAGCCGCGCAACTGAACCGAGGACTCGCCGGGCCCGGCCTGACCCGCATAGGACGCCGCGCGCTCGCCCACCGGCAGGGCGCTGCCGCCGATGAGCACGCCCAGGTAGTCCAGCAGCAGGCCGCGGGCCCGGGCTTCGACTTCCGGCTGCAGGGCGGCCGGGGAAACGGTGGCCGCAAACTCGGCGAGAGCGCGTGAGGGGTTTTGCGTCATGCCCACAAGCTCAACTGCGCGTGGCTCGACCATGATGCCAAGCCTCGTCCCAGGCGTGGCGGCGTCGAACCTCGCTTCCGACCGGTCAGTCGCGAGGCGCCGCCCGTTCCCACTGGAGCCGCCCCGAACGCGACATGCCGTGGATGACCATAGGCGGGGTCGTCAAGAGCAGCTCATCACCGTTGAGCTGAATGAACCTCGTCTGCTCCGTGCCAACGCGATTGGGATAGAACGCCGTCTGGATCTTGTGAATCACCCGGTCTCCCAGGAACTCATACCGGCCGGCGTAGGCAATGAACGTGCTGGCCGCCTCCAGCTTCTCCTCATCAGTGCCGCCCAGAATGTCGTTCGACGCAAAGTTGGCCCGGCCGCCGGCCATGATGAGGACGGACATGTAGCCGTCGGCCGTGTACATGATGTAGCCCGAGGCGTCCTCGCCCAACGGGTACGACACCTCATCCCCCGCGTGGGCCTCGTAAGTCACGAGCCGCCAGGCGCCGACCAGCGGGTTTGGGTTCATGGCTCCATCTCCATCGCTTCGCTGGTCGGCCATCTTGCCAATCCGGCGCTAGGCCGTGTCAGCCAGCAAGGCGTCCAGCAAGCGCTGCTTGAGCGCCGCAAAGCCGGCTGTTCCACGCATGTCGCGCGTCCGGGGCCTGGGCAGGTCAACGGCCAGGTCGAGCTGAATACTCCCGGGGCGTCGCGACATGACGTAGACGCGATCCGAGAGCCAGAGGGCTTCCTCGACGTCGTGGGTGACAAAGAGCACCGCCGCCTTGAGCCGCTCCCAGACGTCGAGCAGCCATTCCTGGAGCGCAGCGCGCGTCAGTGCATCGAGCGCGCCGAATGGCTCATCAAGCAGCAGGATTTCTCGCTCGAGCAGCACCGTGCGCAGCAGGGCCGCGCGCTGCCGCATGCCGCCCGAGAGTGTGTGCGGCAATGCGTCGGCAAAGCCCTCAAGACCGAATGAGGGCAGGAGTGACTGCGCGCGCTTGCGCGCCACGGCGCGGTCGCCGCCGCCGACCTCGGCGCCCAGCGTGGCGTTGTCCAGCAGCGAGCGCCAGGGCAGCAGCAGATCGCGCTGCGGCATGTAGGCTACGCGACCCGGCGAAACGTCGGTCTCAGCCGCGATTTCGATGGCGCCGTCCGTCGGAGCCTCGAGGCCCGCGATCAGTCCCAACAGGGTGCTCTTGCCGCACCCGCTGGGACCGACCAGCGAGACGAACTCGCCTCGGCCGACTTCCATGCTCACCTCGCGCAACGCACGGAGAGAGTGCCCGCCATTCGAGGCATACGTCTTGGAAACGCCGGACAGCCGCAAGACCGGCGGTCCAACGCCCATTGGCAGCTAGCTGTTCCGGATGAAGCTGTTGTCCATCGCGTCGCCCGTGTTAATCACCCGCGACTGCAAGCCGTTTTGGACCATCCAGTTGGAGTAGGCGTCCCAGACCGACTGCGACTGGTCACCCCAACGGTCGGCGCCCTCGGCATAGCGAGCACTCAGCCACGGCTGACTCAGGCGCACCAGATCCGCGTTGATGCCTTCCGCATTCGCGATCAGGATTTCGGCCCCATCCTCCGGGTATCTGATCGCATAGTCGTAGCCACGCTTCACCGCCCGCGTCCAGCGCTGGACCACGTCGGGCCGATCGGCAATCAACTGTTCACCGGTGACGAAGACCGGCGTGTAGTAGTCCGGCACGCAGTCCAGGTCCACCATCCGTACGAAGTTCAACTCGATACCGCGCAACTGGGCCTCGATGCCGGTCCAACCCTCGAAGATCCAGACGAAATCGACGTCGCCGCGCTCCCAGGCCACGAACGGGTCGGTGAAGCCGATATCCACAAACTCGATCTGGTTCACGTCGCCGCCGTCACATTCCATGAGCGACGTGAGCACCTGGCGCTCGACGTCGGAGCCAAAAGCCCCGTACTTCTTGCCTTCGAAGTCCTTGGGCCGGCGAATGCGACGGTCGACCGGCGAAGCGAAGCCTGACGAGTTGTGCTGGATAACCGCCGCAATGGAAACCACCGGCACATCCTCAACGCGCGCCAGGGTGACGGCTTCCTGATAGCTGACACCAAAGCTGGCCGCGCCGGAGCCCACGGCGGCCTCGACGCCAGCCGTGCCGGGCTCCACGATCGTGACGTCAAGCTCCTCCTCCGCGAAGTAGCCGTTGGCCTGCGCCACGTAGAGGCCGGTGTGGTTGGTGTTGGGCACCCAGTCAAGCATCACCGTGACGCCGGCCGGACCGGACGATGCTTCGCCGCAAGCGCTGAGCAGCGGAATCGCCGCCGCCGCGCCGAGGGCGCCTAGAGCGCGCCGTCGTGTGAGCTTCATGTTTGAGCCTCCTCCGTTCGAACGTATATCCAGGGCGCAATCCAGCGCCCAACGACATCGACAGCTAGAAACGCGGCAACGCTCAAGACCGCAATGACCGCGATGACCGCAAAGACGCGCGCGGTCTGGAAGGAACTGGACGCGCGCAGCATGTAGAGACCGAGCCCCTGGCTGGCGCCAACCCATTCGCCGATGACCGCCGCGATGACGCTGTAGCTGGCGGCAATCTTCATACCGCTGAGCAGCGCCGGGATCGCCGACGGCAGCTTCACCTTGCTGAATACTTGCCGGCGGCTTCCGCCCATCGAGCGCACGAGGGCCTGCATGTCCGGGTCGGCGTTGCGCAGACCGCCCGCCAGGCTGACCGCGATGGGAAAGAAGCAGGCGAGGGCGACGATCAGGATCTTGGGCGTGATGCCGAAGCCGAACCAGATAGCCAGCAACGGCGCCAGGGCAAAGATTGGAATCGTCTGCGAGGTCACCAACAGCGGGGACAACGCGCGCCGGGCAAGGCCCGACTGGTCGATCAGTGTGGCAACCGCGAATGCCAGAACCAGCGCTGCGCCGTAGCCGACGGACGCTTCCAAGAGCGTGCGGGCCGTGTGTGGCGCCAGTTGCGGGAGCGATTCCGCGAACTCGACCACAATCACCGTCGGGCTCGGCAGCAGCCATTCCGGAACGGCGGCCAGCCGGGCAACCAACTCCCAGATGCCGACCAGCGCCGCCAGAACCACAAGCGCCGGAGCGATCCGTGCGAAGCGGCTTCGGTTCATTCGGTGGTTTGGTTCCGATAGGGCGCGACGCGCTCGCGCATCGTGTCCAGCCCGCTGGGCCGCTCCAGCAGGCGGATATTGCTCTGGATCGCGTCGGCGCCTTTGGCGATGGCCGCGCGATGGGCGTCGATCGCAACCTGCATCAACTCGCCAGCGTCGTCGCCCTCGATGGTCGTTTCCAGCGATCCGACTTCGTAGTTGAAACCAGCCTGCTGGATCAACTCGATGGCCGCGTTGATCGGTTCCAGGTCGTCGCAGCCGGCCAGCGACTGCACTTGAATTGCCAGCGTTGCTCGTGGCATCGCCATCCTCCTCAAGAACGACGAAATCCGCGGGTTGCCGTGCAACCTGCGGATCTGCCCAAGCCTGTTCCCTACGCTGGCATTACCCAGATCAGGTTCCACGGGTCGGTGACGGCGTTGGTCACCTTCTCAGCCGGGCTAGCCCCCGGCTCCCCCACGATTCAGTTGTTGGGGCTCGTCGCAACGCGAGCCGTTACGTCATGCACCTAACGCTCGCACGCGCAAATTGACCTGTCAATTGCGGGACGAACCGTACTCGTGCACCAGCAGCAACATGCCTGAGCCGACCTGCAGCGTCGCTGTTGAGCCGGTGAGTTCATTGCTGACGCCGAGGCTTGTTCCGACCTCCAGGCTACGGCCGTCAAGCTCGTAGGCCAGGCCGCTGGAGTGGATGGTCTCCACGGGTCCGCCGACCGCCAGCAGGGTCACGATGTCGCCCGCCTGACCATGTATCTCGGCTCGATCAGTCAGCAGCCGGACATCGCGGCAACCGTCGGCCAGCACCACATCGCGGTCTCGCCAGTTCGGGTTGGCGAGCAGCAAGACGCTGGCCAGTTCGTGGTCGAGGCGGGCGCCGCCGAAGGCGCCCACGACCACGATGCGCTCGGGGTCGGCTTCCAGCGCGGTCCGCATCGCCAGCTCGGCGTCGGTGGCGTCCTTGGCGGTGGGAAACCGGCGGATTTTCACGTCCGGATTGGCCGCCCGCGCCTGGGCGAACCCCGCCTCGCCCAGTGAGTCGCCGTCGCCCACGATGACGTCGCAGATCCCGCCGGCCGCCGTCACCGCCCCCGCCCCGCCGTCGGCGGCGACGACTCGATCCGCCGTGGCTAGCTGCTGAGCGAGAAACGCCGGGTCGATGTCGCCGTTCAGCACCACCAGCACCGTCAGGCCGGAGCCCACGCGACGCCCTCCGGTCTACAGATCCGTTCGGTAGACGTAGCGAACATCCCAGAGTCCGAACAGCGTGGGCGTCAGGTTGCCAAACACATTGCGCACGGCAGTAAGCCGCTCCGAGTGCGTCGTGTAGATCACGGGCACGTTGTCAGCCACAATCTCCTGCGCCTCGTGGTAAAGCCGAACGCGCTGCTCGTGATCCAGCTCCTGGCTGCCCCGAATGAACAGGGAGTCGATGTCGGCCTCCCAGGTCGTGGCCGGTTCGGACTGGTTCGGGTTCCAGAGATGCAGCGCCTCGCCGCTGTGCCAGAGCGCGATGCTGAAGTGGGGTTCCGAACTGCCGCCGAAGCCAATCAGGATCGATTCCCAACTGTAGCTAGTGGTCAACTGGTCGACGAGCTCGCCGAAGTCAATCACCTCAATGTCGCCCTGAATGCCGATGCTGGTAAGACCGTCCTGGATGATCTCCAGCACTCGGAGGCGAACTTCATTGCGCGAGTTGGTCGTCAACCTGAACCTGATGTTGTTGCCGGCGTAGTCCTCGCGGATGCCGTCACCGTCCCCATCCATCCAGCCCAGGCCGTCAAGGATGGCGTTGGCCTCTTCGATGTCGTATTCGTAGCGCTGCACGTTCGGGTTGTGGAAGTCGCCCGCGGCCGGACTGACGAAGGCCCACTGCGGGTAGCCCAATCCATGATTGACATCGCGGATGATGGCGTTCTTGTCCACCGCATGCGCCACGGCCTGCCTGAATCGCGTGTTCTCGAACCAGCGCAGCTTTTCGGGCGCCACGAACGGCTCACCGGACTCGGCGTCGCTGCCAGGGTTCACGTTGAAGACGAGGAATCTCGAACCGAACGCTGGCCCGCGACTGTAGAGCGTGAAGTTCTCCTCCCCCTGTAACGGATCGAGCGTCGCGAACTCCTCGCCCAGCACGCCGTGGACGTCCGTCTCACCCGACCGGAACATCGGAAGTTCATCAGCCAGGCCGTCGACGATTTCGTACCTGACCTCCTCCAGGTATGGCAGCCGGTTCCCGGCGCTGTCGGTGAGCCAGTAGTTGGGGTTGCGCCGCAGGACGATGCGCTCATCGTGCTCGAGGACTGCAATGGTGAAAGGACCTGTGCCGATGATCTCGGTCGGGTCGGTGTCGATGCCCCAGACCGAATTAAATGTCCCGTCGTCCACGTGCGGTTCGAGGATATGCCGGGGATATATAGCGTTGCCCATGGAACGCAAGAAGGGCGCAAATGGCACGGGCAGTACGAACTGGACGGTGTAGTCGTCGATGGTGCTGACGGTCATGCGCTCTTCGCGCCACGAGGCGGACTCCTCGTCGAAGACCCGGAATGTGAAGGAGGCGCGATCACCGGTCGGGAGGTCGTCGTTGTAG
Source organism: Chloroflexota bacterium (assembly GCA_011523785.1). GTDB lineage: Bacteria > Chloroflexota > UBA11872 > UBA11872 > UBA11872 > UBA11872. The sequence goes on from WTFW01000193.1 coordinate 40,409, forward strand.
ATGACGCGATTGAAGGTGAAGTCCACGTCGTGAGCCGTAAACGGCTGGCCGTCATGCCAACTCACGTCCCGACGCAGGTGGAACGTCCAGGTCAGCCCGTCGTCCGAGTGCTCCCAGGATTGCGCCAGACTCGGCTCGACCTGGTTGTTCAGCCAGGAGGTCTCGGTGAGCCCCTCGAACAGATAGCCGAGGATTCCGGTTGAGGACGAGTCGTTGGCCAGGGCCAGGTTCAAGGTCAGCGGTCCGCCGATGGTGGAATAGGTGACGCTCCCACCCGGCGTGCCCACGGTGTATTCGAAGGCCTCGGCATTGGCTTGCAATTCGGCGACGGTCGCGCTGCGAGGCCCGGGTGCGGTGTCGGCAGCGGGCGGTGCGACCAGTGGAGTGGTGGCGTATGCCCACGCCTCGGCCGTCTGATCGCTGTCGGCTCCGAAGGTCTGAACCAGCGGGCCGGGCAGATCGTCGGCGGTCACCGTGTAAGAGGTGAGCACGATCAGGGATTCGTGGGTCGCCAGGTCGCCCAACTGCAACGGCGGGTAGCCCGCGTAGTTCGGTGTGGGGCGATCCGTCTGGTATGGGTAGTGCAGCAGGAAGAGACCGGTCAGCATGGCGCCGCCGGTGTTCGAGATTCGGACCCTGCAGTCCAGGGTGTCGTCGGGCGCTGCCGACGCACCGTCGCAGGTGGCGCTGACTGACAGGCCCGGCGCGCCGGAGTGCGACGCGGCCGCGTTCGACGGGCTCACAACCAGGGCTGCCACCGCAGCGAGAACTGCCAGGATGACGGCAAGACGGGTTAAACGGAATCGGGTCACACGGGTAGCAGACATTCCGGGGTTCAACTGCTTCCGATCGGCACGGGCGCCAACGTCATGTATCAGCATATGACTGTCAAGCGCGCTTGCGGCGGCTGTGCGATCTTCGGTCGGTGCAGCCGGCTGGCGAAGGAACAGGCCCATTCCCCTGTTCGGTGAACTCAAGCGTCCGGCGGATGCCGGCGACATCCGATCGCTGACCTTTGACGAGTCCGAATTTCAGCGCCGCCACGAGGCGCTGCGGACCGCGATGCGGACCGAAGGATTGGACGCGCTGGTGTGCACCTTTGCGCCCAGCGTCTGCTATGTCAGCGGCTACGAGACGCTGGCGTCGTTCGCGCCCATGTTCCTCATCGTCGGGACTGACCGCGAGCCCACGCTGCTGGTGGACGACTTCGAGGCCTTCAACGCCATCGTGTCGAGTTGGGTCGAGGACGTGGTCACGTTTCCGTGGGGAGAAGATCCCGCCGCCGTTCTGGTGGACGTGCTGCGGCAGCGGGGCTGGGCCAGGGCGAGGCTGGGCTGGGAGCACCATCAGCACGGCGGGGCGTACCAGAGTTATCTGCGCGCCGCGGAGTCGGTGGGCGCCTCGTGGAGCTACGTCCACTTGCTGGTGGACGGGGTGCGGGCGCGGAAGAGCGCCGCCGAGATCGCCGCCATTCGTTCCGCCGGGGCGATCACGCCGCGCGGATTCGACGCCGCCCGGGCCGAGCTGCGCCCGGAGGCGCCCGACACCAACGTGGCGGCGGCCGCCTATCGGGCGTTGGTGGGCGCCGGCAGCGAGCGCATGTCGATTCAGCCCATCGTCACCGCCGGCCGGAACTCCGGCATTCCGCACACGACGTTCGGGCGTTCACGGCTCACGCCCGGCCATCCGGCGATTCTGGAGTGGGGCGCGTGCGTCAAGCGCTATACCGCGCCCATGATCCGCACGGGCGTGATCGGCGAGCTGGCCGATCCGCTTTGGGACGCGATGTACGCGGCGTGCCTGGCGGCGGTGGAACGAACGATCGCCGGCATGCGGCCGGGGGTGTCCACGCGCGAGCTCGGGGAGCACGCATCCGAGCCGCTCAACGAGTTGCCGCCGCGCGTCTTCAGGGACGGCCTTCGCGGGTATTCGGTGGGGCTGAGCTTCGAGCCGGACTGGCTGGACGTGCCCGGGCTGCGAATTAGTCCCCCCGTCGGCCACAGCGAGCGGTTGCTGGCCGCCTATCCAACGCTTGAGCCCGGCCACGTGTTTCACGTGCGGGCGGTGGTGCGCGACGTGGGCCGGGCGGGCGTGGGCGTGAGCGAGACGGTGGCCGTCACCGCCGACGGCTGCGAGGTGCTGACCGACTATCCGCGCGACCCGATTCGCCTCGGCTAGCGGACGACCGGGGGAGACCGAGCCATGTGAGCCGGCGGTTGGGCCGTTGCGGCTCAGGCGAAGCGGTCGGGTCCGAAGGGTCTGAGGAGCGGGTCCAGGCGGCCGTCGCAGATGAGGTCGGCCACGAGTTCGGCAGTGACCGGCGCCAGGGCGATGCCCTTGGTGAAGTGGCCGGTGGCGACGACCAGGCCCTCGACGGGAGTCGGGCCGATGACGGGAAAACCGTCGGCCGACTGGGGGCGGAAGCCCATCCAGGTCTCCACGATCTCAGCGTTGGCAAGCCCGGGGACGATGGCGGCGGCATCGCGGTGGACCTGCCGGATGGCGTCCGCGTCGATGTGCGCGTCGAAGCCCACGTCTTCCTGGGTGGCGCCGAGGGCGACCCGGCCGCCGGCGCGCGGGACGATGACGCCTTCGGGAAAGTTGACGGAGCGACGCGGTCCCTCGGCGCGGACCGCGCACATCTGGCCCTTGCAGGGCCGGACGGGCAACCGGAACCCCGGCGCAAGGCTCGCGCACCAGGCGCCCGCGGCCAGGACCACGGCAGGCGTCGCCACGATCTCATCGACCAGGTCCACACCCGTTACACGGCTGCCATCGGTCTCGATGGAGGTTGCCTTCGCGTCCGTTCGCACCTCGACGCCCACCGAGCGAACGGCGGACTCCAGGTCAGCGGCCAGCAGCCGCGGATCAAGCGATCCGTCAGCCGGGAACAAGGCCGCGGTCTCCACGCGTCCCGTGCACAGCGGTTCCAGGGTGCGCAACTCCCAGGGCGTGAGCAACTCGGCTTCGTATCCGGCCTCCGTCAGCCAGGAAACCCGCGCCGTGAGTTCCGCCGATTCGTCGGCGGTGCGCGCCACGGCCAGCATCCCGTCGGAACACCAGTCCACCTCGTCAGCCCCGACGTTCTCCAGGAACTCCGGATAGGCCGCCAGCGACCGCCGCAGCAGGTCGAACAGCGGGCCGGGCCCAGCCCCGTAGTGATGCGCCGCGATCACCCCCGCCGCGGCCCAGGTGGACTCGCGCCCCGGGCGCCCGCGCTCGATCAGGGTGACGCTCAGGCCGCGCCGGCGTAACTCCCAGGCGCAGGCCAGGCCAACGATGCCCCCGCCCACGACGGCCGCATCCGCGGTTCTCTGGCGGCTCGCGGTCTCTACACCTTTCGGCGTTGCAGGCTCTGCCTACGCCCCGTCGACGGCCGCGCGCAGGGCTTCGCCGTTCTGCGCCCACCAGTTGGAGAGGATGCCGAGGTCGGTGCCGATCGAGAAGTGGGTGACGCCCATGTCGAGGTAGCGCTTGGCGTGGTCGGGCGAGCCGATCTCGGCGCGCGGCTGTATGCCCATGCCCAGCGCGGTCTTGATGACGTAGGCCTCGGCTTCGCGGACCTCAGGGGCGCCGCCCTGGCCGGGCTTGTCGATGCTCATGGCGTAGTCGGTGGGACCGAACTGGACCATGTCCACGCCGCCGACGCCGAGCACGTTTTCGAGATTGCGGACGGCCTCGTCCTTCTCGATCATCAGCATCACCACGGCTTGTTCCAGCGCATCGACGAAGGCTTGGCTGCCGCCTTCGCGTCCGTAGCCCACGTCACGTCGGGCGCCGGCGCCATGGACGCCGCCCGTGGATGGCGTGCTGGCGCGAACGGCCTGCACGCACTCGCGGGCTTCCTCCGGGGTTCGCACGTCGGCGAACAGCACGTTCTGAATGCCGGAGCCGATGGCCCGCACAGTCAGGTAGGTCCGGGGCTCCTGTTCGATCTTCATCATGCCGCTGAAGTTGTCGAAGAGATCGATGGCGCGCCCGATGTTCTCCAGCGCGTACAAGTCGTAGGGCGCGTACTCGGCCACGAACTCGACGTAGTCGTACTGACCGGTCTGGCCGACCAGTTCAACGATCGCCGGCCAGGAGATCATGACGTGCGTGCTGTAGCTGGGCTTGCCGGCATCCAGCAGTTCGCGAAGACGGTTGGGGCGCATGGAGGTTTACCAGTCCGTGTCGGCTGCCGCGCAGTGTTTCACACCGCTGGTCGCCTCGCCCGCAGGCGGCGAGGCGCTCAGGCCACCAGGTATTGGCTGAGCCCCTCCCAGTTGACGTTCATGCCAAGGCCGGGACCCTGCGGGAGACGAACCGTGCCCCGATCAGTCAACTCCAACTTCTCGTGAAACATGACCTCGTTCAACCCGGCCACGTTGGGGTTGTAGAACTCCAGGATCAGCGGCATCGGGAAGGCGGCGAGCAGGTGAATGTGAACTTCCTGCAGGCCGTGGGGCGCAATGGGAATCTCGTAGGCAGCGGCCAGGGCGGCGACCTTGCGGTATTCGGTGATGCCGCCGAGCACCATGGCGTCGGGGTTGAGGATGTCCACGGCTCCGGTCTCGAGGAGTTCGCGGAAGCCCCAGCGGGTGTATTCGTTTTCTCCCGCCGCCACCGGAACCGTTGACGATCGAGCTGTCGCGGCGCTGCCGCGCATGTTGTCGGGCGAGACCGGCTCCTCGAACCAGAAGGCGTCGTATTCCTCGAGGATTCGGGCCATGCGCACCGCGTCGGCCTGCACGTAGGCGTTGTTGGCGTCCACGAGGAGGTCGATGTCGGGGCCGATGGCGTCGCGTACGGCGCGAATACGGACTTCGTCTTCCCGCAGCGGGACGGCGCCGACTTTCATCTTCACGGCATTGGCGCCCTGTTCCACGTAACTGAGCATCTCGTCCTGCAACTCGGCCAGGCCCTTGCCCTCGGCGTAGTAGCCGCCGGCGATGTAGGCGCGAACCTCGTCCGTGAAGCCACCGAGCACCTGGTAGAGCGGGCACTCAAAGGACTTGGCCACGATGTCCCACAACGCGATGTCAATGGCGGAGATTGCCCGCGTGGTCAGACCCTTGCGGCCGAAGATCTTGGGCTGGTAGAGCGAGTCCCAGATCCGTTCGACGTTGCGCGGGTCCTCGCCGATTAGGGCCTGCCGCATGTCGTTGACGGTGGCGATGGTGGCGTCGCCGTCCGCCCTCGCCGCGATGCCGCCCGCGCCGCAGATACCAAAGCCCTCCAGGCCATCGTCCGTTGATATCCGCACGACCACGCTCTTGGACGCGGTGTAGGTGTACTTGCCATTACTGATCGGCGTGTCGTACGGCTTGGCGTACAACGCGGCGGAAACCTCGGTGATCTTCACGCGGCGGCTCGCATCGGCTGAAGGGAACGCGCGCAGCAAACCACGAGGGCGGGCCGGCGGTCAATCACTGGCGCGTGACGCTGGGCTGGTTCACCACCACGAATGAAGTCTCAGCCGCCACGGCGCCGTCGACGGTGATCTCCACTGCATGCTCGCCGAGGCAGTTCGCCTCGTCCACGTAAAACGCAAAGAAGCCGCGGCGAAGCGCCTGTTGCGGACCGGTTTCGTAGTCGCCGCCGCAACTGGCGGAACTCCAGCGGAAGCCGAGTCGGGCGCCCTCGCGCACATCGCGGAATTCGACGCTGATGTAGATGCGATCGTCGAGCCCAAATACTTCCGACACGTCCTGCGGACGCTGGAGACCATCCACGGTGAGCGCGGTGGCGATACGACCGACATTCGCGCGCAGCGGCGTGGGCGCCGGCGTAGGACTCGGCGAGGGCGACGCCACCGGCGCCAGGGTTGCCGTCGGCGATGCCGTCGCGGCCGCCGTGGTTGGGTCGGGGGACGGCGACGGCGATGCGACCGGCGGAGCGGTTGGCGACGGGCTTGGCGAAGGCGGCGCCACCGTGCCGCTTGCCGTGGGCGGCGGCTGGGTTGGGGGCGCCGTGACGGCGGGCGTTCCGCTGGGTGGCGTGGGCGTCGTCGCCGGCGCCGTGGGCGAAGAGGTTGAGGCGGCACGCGGCACGGCCGCCACGGGTACCGTCGTTGGCGTCATTGGCGTCGCCGCGACCGTCGGCGCCGGGCTCTCGGCGGCGGGCGGCGGCCGCGTGGGGACTGTGACACTGGGCGTCTCCGCGACAGCGCCATTGCACGCCGCCAGGGAAGCCAGTATCAGCCCCAGGCATACGTAGCGAATCGACGCCCTGGCACGGGACCTCGCTCGTGTTGTGCAGCGTCGCACGGTGGCCCTCAACAGTCGCCGCAGCCTTTATCGAGCGTCCGGCTCGGACTCAACCAAGCAGCCACGACACTCTTCCAGCGTGCGCCAAGTCTACCAACGACAGTCCTTTTGCCCTTAGTCACTATGAGACCGGAACAGATGGTCACTACGTTACGTGAGGTGTGAAATCACTTTCCGCTGAGTTCCTCACCCAAGCGCGCCAGCACCTGCTCGGTCGCAACGTCGAGCGGTTCGGCCAGGGTAGCGCCAGCGGCGAGCGCATGGCCGCCGCCACCGAAGGTCGCTGCCACGCCGTCGATCCGCGCCTGCCGCGAGCGCAGGCTCACTCGGGTGCGCGCAGCGTCCATTTCGTAGAAGACGGCCACGGCCTCCACGTCCGCGATGTCTTGCAAGGCATTCGGAATGCCCTGGGCATCGGCAATGCGGGCGCCGACGTCCGCCGCCATGCGTGCGCTGACCTGGGTCCAGACGATCTGCCCGTCCTTCGACCGCACCGCCGCGGCCAGCGCGGCGCCCAGCAGCCGGGACGCCTCGAAGGTTCGCACGTTGAGCACCCGACGTGGGATGTCCGACGTGACACCGCCGAGCGCATGCAGTCCGGCGGCGGCGCGCAGCGTTCGCGGCCCGGTCTCCTTGGTCTGAAACCCCAGCGTGTCGGCCACCAGCCCGGCCTGCAGCGCGATCGCGCCGTCGCGCGAAATGCCGCCGCCCAGGGTGCTCAACAGCATCCAGATCACTTCCGCCGCGGCGGCGGCGTCCGAAACCACGTAGTTCACGTCGCCATATCGCTCGTTGGTGACATGGTGGTCAATGTTCACGATCGGACGAATCGCGCGCAGCGCCGATCGGACTCCCTCGTCCGGACTCAGCAGATCGATGCTGGCCGTGTCGACGGAAAAAAGGATGTCAAATGGTCGACCGTTCGGCGGCGCCGACAGCACGTCAGCAGTCAAGGCCCGGAACCGCGCAGTGCCCGGGATCGAGGCCATCACCGGGTCGATGTTCTCGGGCTGATCGACCGCCAACACGGGCGCCGCACCGCACGCCTCGAGAATCGACGCCAGGCCAAGGGCCGACCCAAGGCTGTCGGGGTCCGGGTTCCGATGTGAAACGATCAGCGGACGCTTGGCCCGCCGAATCTGAGCCACCACCGCGCCGCGTGCGTCAGGCTGACAGGATGCGTCGCGGATGGCTGAGTGTCCTTGGGCGTCGGGGCGCAGTCTGCGCCCATCTTATCGGCGCAGCGGGCCATTTCGGGACCCCGTTACCGGCTGAGCGGTTTCGCGTGCTAGGTTCAGGGGAGCGAACGGAACACTGTGTCCAACAGTCGTTGGGGGATCGCATGAGCGCGGTTGAAACGGGCGAACGCATTGGCCTGCCGCAAGACAAGCCACCGGCCGAGCGGATGTCGCTGCCGATGGCCGCACCGCCGCCACCCGAACCGCCCGCCGCGGTGACGCTGTCCCAGCGCGCCGCCCGCGCCTTTCGCGAGATCCTGGAGGGCAAGGGCGAGTCTTACGGAGCGCTGAAGGTCGCCGTCATGGGCGGCGGCTGCGCCGGCAACCAGTACGCCATGGCTATCGCCCGCGCGCCCGAACCCACCGACATCGTCCTGGAGTCCCGCGGCGTGGACATCTTTGTCGACAGCTCCAGCGCCCACATGATGGTTGGGGCCGAAATCGACTTCGTCGACAGCATGATGGGCCGCGGTTTCACGGTCAGGAACCCGAGCGCCGAGCAGACCTGTGGTTGCGGGAGCTCCTTCAACACCAACGGCGGTGGCGTCAAGCCGGGGGGCTGCACCGCCTGAGCGCCGGCTGCTCTCAGCCTCCGCCGTAGCCCAGATCGGCCAGCGCCTCGCGGGCGGCCGTGGCTTCGTCCCACGGCGCTTCGCGGTCTGCAAACTGAATCGACTGCTCGTGGCCCTTGCCGGCCAGCACCACGGTGTCGCCGGCGCGGGCCAGTTCGAACGCCCGAGCGATGGCCTCGCGCCGGTCGTGAATGGTCTCGAAGCGCGCGCCGCCGCCGGTGCTCCCGGCGATCACGGCCCGGGCAATGTCCCCGGGGTCTTCGCGTCGCGGGTCCTCGTTGGTCACGATCGCCACGTCCGCCCCCTCCCCCGCGGCGCGGCCCAGCATCGGGCGCTTCTCCTCGTCCTGGTCCCCAGCGCTGCCAAACACCGCCAGCACCCGGCCCGAGGTGTGCGTTCGGACCTCGGCCAAGCAAGCGGCCAGCGCGGCCGGCGTATGCGCAAAGTCCACAATCACTCGGAACGGCTGGCCCGCGTCGATGGTCTCCATCCGACCCTTTACAGGGGCGAACGAGGAAAGCCGCTCCACGCCGGCCGACACGTCGCCGGTAATGCTGCCAAGGCAGGCCACCGCGGCCGATACGTTGGCCACGTTCCAGCGGCCGCGCAGGCGCGTATGCGCCTCCCAATTGCCCCAGGGCGAGGAGCCGGCGACGACCAGTCCGTCAGGCGTGACGCCAGCGCAGCGTGCCGAGACGTCTGCCGGATTGGCTTGCCCGAAGCTCACGACGTCAACAGGGCATCCGTCGGCGAAGCCAGCCGTCACGGGATCGTCGGCATTGAGCACCGCGGCCTTGCCGCGTCCGTCGTCCGGACCCTGGGCCAGCAGGTCGAGCAGCCGACGCTTGGCCGCGCGATAGGCCTCCAGCGAGCCGTGCAGATCGAGGTGCTCATGGGTCACGTTGGTGATCACGGCCCGGTCGAAGGCAAAGCCATCCACGCGCGCCAGTTCCAGGGCGTGGGACGCCACTTCCACCACGGCCCAGGCATCACCGCCCTGAACCATGCGCGCCAGCAGGCGGGCCACGGTGGGAGCTTCAGGAGTTGTGAGTCGTCCGGTCTTTTTCAGATCGGCCCCACCGGCCCGCGTGTTGACGGTGGTCAGCTCGCCGACCCCGGGCACGTATGCGCCCAGCATCCAGGCGATCAGTCGCGACGTGCTGGTCTTACCGTCCGTGCCGGTTACCCCAACCAGCCCCAGCCGGCGGTCCGGCTCGCCCCAGAATCGTCGCGCCAGGCTGGCCAGTGCCACGCGACCGTCCGGCACGATCGCCAGACCAGCCTCGGCCGGCGTCTCGATCGGACGTTCGGCCACGATCGCCGCGGCGCCCGCGGCCAGGGCGGCGGGTACATAGTCGTGGCCGTCGACCCGTAAACCTCGCCGGCAAACAAAGCACGACCCCGGCCGTACGTCGCGGGAGTCATGGACGACGTCCCCAATGGCCGACGCGGGCGCCCGAATCAGCTCCGCCCCCGGCAGGCCCGCGATCAACGACTCGAACGTCACATCCACCGTGACTCGCCTCAGTTCTGCGGCCGTCCGCGCCAGCGCTGCAGGGCCGCGCGCGCGCGCAGCGCGCCGGACGTCAGCGCCCAGGCCCGGACCGGCTGGAGCGGCAGGTCGTACGTGCCGGGGTATTCCACCAGCCGCGGGTTGAACCCCAGCTTGAAGCGATGCACGCCGGCCATCGGGTCGTTGGGATCGTTCGGGTCGGCCATTCCCCACAGGTCATAGTGGCGACAGCCGCGTGTGCGCGCCCACTGCATGGCGGCCCACTGCGTGGCGTGCGGGGCCATGCGTCCACGCTCGGCGTCTGACGACGCGCCGTATAGATACACCGCCTCCGGACCGAACGCCACGCTCATCAGCGCCGCCAGCGGCCGGCCCTCAAATCTCGCCACAAATAGCGCCGCGTCATCCCCAAACGTATGCGCCACATCTCGGTAGTACGACTTCGCATGCACCGCGAATCCCTGGCGTGCCGCCGTGGCCCTGGTCATTTCATAGAAGTCGTCAAGGGCGGGCTCGCCGGCATCTTGCTCAATACCGACCCCGCGCCGAGCCGCCAGCCGGATGTTGTATCGCATCTTCGACTTGAACGAGGCCAACAGCTCCGCGTCATCTCCGGCCAGGTCCACGATGCCGGTCCGCGGAATCTGTACGAAGGCTTCGGTCGGGCGAAAGCCCCGCGACTCCAGCATCGCCGCGTGGACGGAGCATGTTGGTTCAACTCGCAGCAGCGAAGCCCCGTGGCCGCGTGCTTCGTCGATCGACGCCTCGATGAGCGCCTCGGCGCCCGCCTCCGACTCCGCCAGCGGCCCTCGCGGAACGTACGCCAGGCCGACTGAAGGTCCCAGCGGCGGCACGCGACGCGTTCGGATCAACACCTGCACGCCTCCGCCGGCCGCATCGGAGTCGTCCAGGGCCAGCCGCACGGCCCGCCAGCCGTAGCGCGACTTCAAGTCGCCCCAGGCGCCGGACTGCAGGAGGTTGGCGCCCGGGAACCCGGCCGCCAGCCGATTCCACTCGTGGACCGATGACACGCGCCGAACGGCCTGCACAGCTACGCCCGGGTCGCCGTGTGCAGGGCCACGCTGCCAAGCCCAAGTCGACGCACGCGCACATCCGAAAACCCGGCCGCCGCAATCAGGCTGGCCAGCGCCTCCGCACTGATGAATTCGTCCACCGACTGCGGTAGCCACGTATAAGCGCTGGCATGGCGACTCACCACGCGTCCCAGCATCGGGACCCAGCGATTGAAGTACAGGCGAAAGAAGGGGCGCAGCAGCCGGCGGCGCATCGGCGTCATTTCCAGGATCACCAGCCGGCCGCCGGGCCGCAGCACCCGCGCCATGGCCGCAAAAACCTCCGGCAACCCGTCAACATTCCGTAGCAGAAACCCGCTCACCACCGCGTCCACGGAACCATCCGCCAGCGGCGGGTGCAACGCATCGCCCATCACGAACCGTGCGCGCTCCCCGGCCCGGGCCGCCTGGGCGCGTCGCCTGGCGATCGTGAGCATGCTTCCCGCGAAATCGAGGCCCACGACCGCTGGCCCGCCGCCTCCCCCGCGCAGCAGCGCCAGCGCCAGGTCGCCCGTCCCCGTGCCCATGTCCAGCACCACGCGCGGCTCATGCCGCAGCGTCTCGCGCACCGCGCGTCGACGCCACCCGTGATGCATGCCGAAGCTGATCAGGAAGTTGAGCAGGTCATAGCGAGGCGCGATCGCCTCGAACATCGGCCGCACCCAGGCGGCCTTGCGCTCAGGCACGGCGGCCGCCGGCGAACCTAGGAATGCCGATCCGTCGCGTACGTGACGAGATCGCCAAGGGCATCGAATCCCGGATGGACCGGCAGGCGCCCCAGGGCCGAGCGCGCCTGGTCGGCAAACTCCTCGGCCACCGCGCGCGCCGCGTCCACCGCGCCCGAATCCCGCAACGTGGCGATGGCCTCCGCGGACTCGGCCTCCGACAGGCCTTCGCCCTCGGCCAGCCGCCGCATCACGGGCGTTGGCTCGTCGACCGCATCCAGGTATTCGACGACCGGCAAAGTGAGCAACCCGGCCCGCAGATCGCCGCCCACCGGCTTGCCGGTCTCCTGGGATACGCCCGCAATGTCCAGCACGTCATCCGTGACTTGAAACGCCATGCCCAGCGACCACCCGAAGTCGTGCAGCGCCTGCGCCTCGTCGTCCGGCGCGTCGGCAAGCACCCCGGTCGCGTCGCAGGCCAGGGCGATCAGCGCGGCGGTCTTGCCGCCGATCTTCTCCAGGTACTGCTGACGCGTCGCATCGGGATCGCCGTTGAAACTCGGGAACACGAACTCGCTGCGCGACATCACGTGAATGGTGTCCGCGAACTGCCGCACGATCCTGGGACGGTTCAGCCGGGCCACCAGGTCCGCCGCGCTGGCGAAGAGATAGTCGCCCGCCAGGACCGCGACCTTTGCGGACCAGGCCGCGTGAACCGATGGCTGGCCGCGGCGCGAGTCCGCCTCATCCACGATGTCGTCGTGAACCAGCGTGGCGCTGTGCAGAACCTCCGTCCCCGCCGCCAGCAGCACGACGTCAGCCTGATCGACGCCGTAGGCCTGCCCGATCAGGAGCGCGATCGCCGGCCGCAGGCGCTTCCCTTGGCCACCCAGGACCGAGGCCAGCACGGTCTGCAGCAGCGGGAGCTGGCTGTCCGCCACGCAGCGGTCCAACTCCGCCTCGACGTGTGCTTGCCCGATCTGTACCGGGGCCAGGATCTGCGAGAGGTCCCGCGGCGACCGCCGACCCGTCACGGCGTGGGAGCGCACCGAAAAAGCTCTCGTGCGTTTCGCGTCGTGGTTGCGCGCAGCGAGGATACCGAGACATTTCGCACCGACGCGACCACGGCCGCCGTATGCGCCAGGTAGGCCGGCTCATTGCGGCGCCCACGCATCGGCGTGGGCGCCAGGTACGGCGCATCGGTCTCGATCAGCAGCCGATCGTCCGGAACGGCCGCCGCCGTCGCCCGCACCTCGTCCGCGCGCTTGAACGTGACGATCCCGGAGATCGAGATGTGCATGCCCAGGGCCACGAACCGCGGCACCGATGCTGGCGGTCCCGTGAAGCTGTGCATCACCCCGCCCGCGGCGCCAAGCTCCTCAGCCAGCACGAGCTCGACGTCGTCCAGGCTGTCCCGCTGATGCACGACCACCGGCAGGTCCAGTTCCGCCGCCAACCGGCAGTGGGCGCGGAACGCGCGTTCCTGCAGCGTGGGTGGCTGATGCTCACGGTAAAAGTCCAGGCCGGTTTCACCGATCGCCCGCACGTTGGCGTCCTTGGTCAGGTCGCGCAGGGCATTGACGGTCGCCGCGTCAAAACCGCCGCAGTCGTGCGGATGCACCCCCACCGTGGCGTACCAGCCGTCGAAGTCCCGGCAGATCTCAGTCGCACGCTGGCTGGTAGCCAGGTCGGTCGCCACCACCAACGCCTCGGACACGCCGGCGCTGCGGGCGCGCTCGTGGATGGCGTCCAGGTCCTCGACAAACCCCGGATCGGCCAGGTGCGCGTGACTGTCGAACAGCCGGACTACCCGTCCAAACGCGGGAACAGCGGCGGACCGCCGGGGACGTGCTGGCCGGCTCTGATCACGCCGGCGTCATCCCCCCAGGCTGCCGACCGGCCTTCGATGCCAAGTTGCGACTCGATGGCATCCGCCGTCTGTGGCATCGCCGGCCGGATCATCGTCGCAATGCGGGGTAGCGCGTCCATCAGCATGGCGAGCACCGTTCGCAGCCGCGATTGCTGTGCGTCGTCCCTTGCCAGCCGCCAGGGTTCAGTGCGATCGATGTATTGATTCACCGCCGTGATGTACTGCCAGACGGCGGCCAGGGCGAGATGGAAGCGCCAGTTCTCTAACTGCTGCGCCGCTACTTCCCAGGCCTTCTGCTCAGCCGCCCGCAACTCGGACTCCTGGCTGGTCAGGCCGGTCAATTCAGGCGCCACCCCGTCCAGGTAGCGGTGCAACATGGAGGTGCTGCGCAGCACCAGGTTGCCGAGGTCGTTGCCCAGGTCGTGCTGGTAGCGGCGCGCCATGCCTTCCCAGGTGAAGTCGCCGTCGCGCTCGTAGGCAACCTCGCGCAGCAGGAAGTAGCGCAGCGCGTCCGTGCCGAACCGCTCGACAACCTCGGCCGGTCGCACCACGTGGCCACCGCTCTGGCTCAGCTCCTCACCGGCAAAGTTCACCCACCCATGCACACAGACCTGCCGCGGCACCTCGATCCCCGCCGCCATCAGCATGGCGGGCCAGTAGATCGCGTGAAAGCGCACGATGTCCTTGCCCACCACATGCACGTCCGCCGGCCAGCGCTGCTTGAACAGGTCGTCACCTCCCGGCTGACCGAATCCAATCCCCGTGATGTAGTTGATCAGCGCGTCAAACCACACGTAGATGACGTGGTCGGGATCATTGGGCAGTGGCAGGCCCCATGTGCCCTCGGCCCGCGAGATGCTGAAGTCCTTCAGGCCCTGGCGCAGGAATCCCAACATCTCGTTCCGCCGCGATTCCGGCCAGACGAAGTCCGGGCGCTGCTCGTAGAGCTCAAGCAGCGGCTCCTGGTACCGCGACAGAGCGAAGAAATAGTTGTCCTCCTCCACCCACTCGGGCGGCACCCGGTGCGTCGGGCAACAGCCGTCCACCAGTTCCTCGTCGCCGTAGAAGGCCTCGCAGCGCACGCAGTACCAGCCCTCATATCGGCCCTTGTAGATGTCGCCGTTCTCGTACACGCGGTTGTAGAACGCCTGCACCGTCTGCAAGTGCCGCGGTTCGGTCGTGCGCACGAAGTCGTCAAACTGCACCCCCACCACGTCCCAGGCGGTCTGGAAGCGCACCGCCGCCTGATCCACATACGTCTGGGTGTCGATCCCCTCCTCCTGGGCCGAACGGCTGACGCGCTGGCTGTTCTCGTCCAGACCGCCCAGGAAGAACACGTCCTGCCCGCGCAGCCGCCGGTAGCGCGCCATGGCATCGGCCGTGATCATCTCGAACGAGTGCCCCACGTGCGGCTCGCCGCTGGGGTAAGGAATGGCAGTGGTCAAGTAGTAGCGGGACACAACGCGATCAGTGGGCAAGGGTGTGCAGCGCGCGATTCTACGCGCTGCCGGCCGGGGGCTCGCGCAACTCCCTCGCGATTCGGTAGACATCGTCCCGCGGCAGTTCCAGCGCCCGCGCTACGGCCCCGGCCGCTTTCGCCGGGCGAATGCCGGCTTCCAGGTGGCTTCGCAACTGCTCTTCCACCGTCGCCCGGTCGACCTCGGGCGACTCTGTCACGCCGCCAACGTCCACCACCACGGTCAGCTCGCCGCGCGCGCCAACCACCGCCACGTGGTTCGCAATGTCGGCCAGCGTGGACTCCAGGATTTCCTCGTGCAGCTTGGTGAGTTCACGGCACAGCGCCGCCGGCACATCGCCCAGCCATGCCTCCAGTTCGGCCAGGCGCTCCGCCGCGCCGTGCGGCGGGAGGTAGATCACCAGCGTTCGCGCCGTGTCCGCGGCGCGGCGCACCAGGCGCTCGCGCCGAACTCGCCGCTCCGGCAGAAACGCCAGGAAGGCCACCGGCTGGCGGGCAAACGACACCACGGACAGCGCTGTCGTCAGCGCCGAAGGTCCCGGAATCGGGACGATGGGCAGCCCTTCGGCTCGCACGCGTGCCAGCAGATCAGGCCCGGGATCTGAGACGCCGGGCGTTCCCGCGTCCACAATCAGCGCCACGTCGCCCCCCCGCAGCCGTTCGATGACGGCGTCCTCGCGACTCTCCGGACTGTCCTCGCGGTAGGTGATGACCTTCGGGTTACAACCCACGTGCCCCAGCAACTTGCGGGCGCGTTGTGCGTCCTCAGCCACGACGACGTCAACGGTGCGCAGCACTCGCGCCGCCCTCAAGGTCAGGTCTTCAAGATTGCCGATTGGCGTGCCGACAACAAAAAGCGTGCCCATGTGGCGAGTCTACGCAGCGCCGAAGGCGCTGGATGGAACCGGCAAGAGGCGGGGCCTTGACTGCACGTCGCGGCCCCGCCTCCTAAGCCGTCGCTTTGCTACTTGGGCATCGCCTTGATGGCGTCGTAGGCCGGCCGCGGCGACAGGTCGGGTCGCAGGATGCCGAAGGCCCACTTCTCATCGGTGTTGGGCACGACCTGCTGGAAGTTGAGGTTCCACATGATCATGTGCGTGACGTATGGACTCTCGGCCCGCACCTTGGCGAATGACCGGACAAAGAAGTTGGCCTGATCGGTCTCCGAGTTGCAGGCCGCGTACTCGTAGCCCTTGGCCGGGGCCGCGGGGGCGCCCGGACCGTCAATGGTGGCCCAGCCGAATTCGGTGAACCAGACGGTCTTCTCCGGGTGACCACGTGCCGCCATCATGTTGTACAGCTCCTTGTAGCGGTCGAAGAAGAAGCTGGGGTGCGTGGACCAACCGCCGCCACACTTGGCGTTGCTGTTGTGCGCGCGGCCAACCCAGTCGTCCGGTGCGTTCGGTCCACCGTTGGGGTGAACGCCCAAGGCTTCAAAGTAGTTGAAGACCTCGCCGTTATTGAAGTCGAAGATGCGCTGAAGGTAGATCGCGTCATCGATGGCGATGTTGTTGTTCACCACGCCAGTAGGCGTGGGCGCGCCGAGCACCACGATCGCGTTGGGATCGGACTCCTTGACGCCCCAGTAGCCGTTCTTGAGCAGTTGGATGAACTGGCTGTAGGAGTGCTGGGAAAAGGTGCCCCACTCGAGGGAGAGGTTCTCCTCGTTCCAGATTTCATACGCCTGGACACGGCCCTTGTAGCGATCCGCCATAACGCGCATGAAGTCGCGCAGCGTCTCCGGACTGTGGGGGCGTCCGTGGGTGGTGCCGACTTTGCTTTGCTCGGCCTTGTAGAAGTCCGGAGACTTCACGATGCTCAGCAGAATGTTCAGGCCCTTGCCGCGCATGGTGTTGACGAAGCGGTCGGTGGGCCCCCAGTTAAAGACGCCCGGACGGGTCTCGACTTCCTGCCAGGGGATCTGTTGCTTCACCCAGTTCAGCCCGGCGCCGGTAACCAAATCAGCCAACCGACCGTCGTCAGGACGACGGAACTCACCCTGGATGCCGAAGCCTGTCAGCCCACGGGGGAGCGTGCGCGGCCCGGGGATTGAACTCACGGGCACCGGGCCACTACGGGGCGTGGTCGAGGGCGTGGCCACCGGGGTCGGAACGACTGTCACGACCGGCTGCGTTACCGGCGGCGACGTTGGCGTCGCGGCACCGGCCTGGCTCGCCGTGATCGGCGGCTTGGCCGCGTCCGGGATGATCACGTTGCTGAGCTTTTTCACCTTGTCTGGCACGTTCTGCCGGCCGACGGCTCCCAGTGAAGTCCCCGGCGCGGGCACGTTCCAGACCTCAAACACAATGCGCTGCGCGCGCAGCAACTGGAGGCCCTGCGGATTCCCGTTGACTTCCCGTTCCTCGTAGCGGATGGGGAGGCCGTAGAGATTCAGCCAGTTCGGATCCCGTAGAAACTCGGCCTTGATCTTGGGATTGGCATCAAGCAGCGCCAAGTGGTTCTGGCGGATGATCGAGAAGTCGGTCACGCCCTGGTCCTCGGGAAGGACCTGGTGGGGAGGCACATTTGGCAAATCAACGTGTGGATAGCGATTGGCCAGCGCATCGAGCGTGTTGTACCAGTTCATTCGGCGGTTTGCGGAATCCCACTGCAGGATCACTTTCTGGAAGGCCTGCAGCGTGAACGGGCCTTCCACCCAGCGGCCGCTGATCGGGTAACCCAGCGCTTGCAAGTCCTTGTCGCGAATGAAGTCCCACATCGGGACCCCGCCGGCGTTGGTCACGGCGTACCCGTCATCGTCCCGGTTCGGGGTATCGCCGCCGGTGGCGGTGAACAGACACCCGTCGCTCAGTGAAATGCCGTCGCAATCGAAGGCATGGACCGGAGCGGCCAAGGCGAACACGACCATCGCAACAACTAGGCCTAAGACAAGCTTTCGCATCTCAACTCCCGGGGGGACAGAAAAGTAGTAACCGACGGACGGCTCGGCGCTACAAAGGTCAACGGCATCCAGGCCAGTCTGTGACGCAATCCGACGAGACGCAAGGGCATGAGGCAAGCGGACTTCGTCACGTGTCGGCCAAGGCCTGCGCCAGCGGCAATGAGTCCGAGCCTGGAGAACCCATGCCGCCGGTCAACGCCGGGCGTTCACGGGTGTCGTCTGACCAAGATGTAGTAGGCACCGGCCAGCTTGTTGCCGCGGGCGTCAAGCCACCAAGTCGTGAGCGATACCTGGCCAGCGGCCAAGGCGGCCGAGAATACCGCGCAGCGATCCTCACGTCCCACGCTGGTTTCACCCTGAAAGTCCCCAACCTTCAACCAGGCGCGTGCAGCCGGTAGCGCTCTGCCCGCCGGCAGCGACCCATCGACTCCATGCATTTCGGGGGCGGGGACCGAGATTGGCAGATCCGACTCGCGCGGCCAACGGTAGAGCGAAAACTCGTAGGTTCCGGGCCGGTCGACCTGGAGGTGCCAGGTGCCGCTGTCCATGACGCAGCCGCGGATGTTGCCGGGGTTGTCGCAGTAGACGTAGGCCCAGTCGCAGCTGCACAGCCGCGTGGGGCTTTCCTCGTCAGAGCCAATCGTAATTGGGTGATAGCTGTCGAGGTTTCCACCGAGGCGATCCCACCAGGCGTCGTACTCGGCTTGCATGAGGGCCTGAACGTCCGGGTACGCGCTCGCCACGTCGGTCTGCTGTCCCGGGTCGCGCGAGAGATCGAAGAGCTGCTCACCAAGCAGACGCCATCTGTTCCAGATCACGGCCGCGTCGCCCCGGCGCGTTTCGCCCGATTGGCCGGCGCTGGCGTGGCCGTATTGCACAAACAGCATCCGGTCGGCGATTGGCTCATTCTGTTGAAGGGTCGCCGTTAGCGAAGTCCCATCGAAATCAGCGGGCGCAGGCCCCACCAGATCGCACAGGTCGATCAGCGTGGGAAGAATGTCCTGGCACTGGGTGGGTTGATCGATTCGGCGTGGGCCCACCAGTCCTCCGGACGGCCAGCGGACGAAGCACGGGACCCGGTGGCCGCCCTCGTATAGGGATCGCTTCTTGCCTCGCATGCCCGCATTGAAGACGTCTTCACCCGTGGCCGTGCCGTTGTCGCCCATGAAGATCAGGATGGTGTTGTCGCGGAGTCCAGACTCAGTGAGGTAGGCGTCCAGGCGACCGAAGTTCTCATCGATATTGGCGATCATGCCGAAGAAGCTGGCGACGTCGTGGTCGACGCGGCCGAGGTACGGCTGCCGGTACCTGTCGGGCACCCAGTGCGGGCCGTGCGGCGTGTTTGTCGCCAGGAAGGCGAAGAACGGCGTGTCCTTGTCCTGTTCGATCCACTCGATCGTCTCGTCGAACCAGATGTCGGTGCAGTACCCCTGGAGTTGCTCAATGGCGTCGCCGCGCCTGACGTGGGGATTGAAGTAGTCGTTCTCGAAGTAGTCGGCCGCCGACGTGATGCCCCAGGAGGGGTGATGGATTGTGGTGTCAAACCCTCGATCCTGCGGCCGGTAGGGGTAGTTGTCGCCCAGGTGCCACTTGCCGAAGTGGCCGGTTCGGTAGCCGTTGGAAGCAAAGACATCGGCCATGGTGGGGAGCGCGGGATCAAGCAGCGATCGACCCATGCACACGAACGTGGCGCCGTTTCGCAGCGCGTCCTGCCCTGTCAAGAGCTGGCCGCGGGTGGGCGTGCACATGGGCGCGACGTGAAAGTCATCGAGTCGGACGCTCTCCGCGTGGAGACGGTCCAGGTTGGGCGTGCGAAGTACTGGATTACCGTGGCAGGACAGGTCGCCGTAGCCCTGATCGTCGGTCAGCAGAACGATGATGTTGGGCTTTGGGTTCGGCACAGGGTCACCTCTCTTGCCGCCAATCGCGGCTTCGAGCTTGCCGGATGGAATCTAGCTGGCGTGCGCGGCCACCGTTCGTCCCAGGTCGCCGTCACGAACGAAAGCCTCGAACTCAGCCAGGTCCCCGAACACGCGGTTCGAAAGGAAGCGGACCGCCCAGTTCGTCGCCATCGGCGACACCGTGAAGACCAGCCGGCCAGCCGCGTGGGCCCGATACATTTCGACGGCGGTTCCCATCGTGGCCACCGGCGCATAGGCCACGAGCACGTCGGTCTCCGCCGCCAGGTCCAGTTCGCCCATGAACGCGCGGCGCGCGGCTTCGGTGTCGTAGGCAACCGAGTCCGGGTTCAGTTCCGCGGGACAGACCACCTCGGCCTCGGGGTGCTCGGCGGTGATGATGTCGCGCAGGCGCCGCCGATAGTCCTGGGCGTGGAGCGAATTGTCCGCGTGGGAACCCTGCATGACCCCGGAGAGGAAGACCGTAAACGGCGGCCGTCCGTCCATCGGTCCGTTTGAAAGCTCGCGACGCACGGAAGCTGTCGCACTCTTCTCATCGCTCATGGCATCAATCGCACGCATTAGGCCTCCTGAAGTGCCAGCCAGAATGGGTCGTCGCGTTTCAGTCGCAGTGGTCGTCCCGCCGCGTCGACATACGCGTGCGTCGATTCGGCGGTCGCGGTCACCTGTTCACCGCGCAGGATCTCGTACGTCAAGCCAACCCGAACGCGAGTCACCTCGTCCAGATTGAGATGCACGTCTACTCGCTCGCCCGCGTAGACGGGCGCCTGAAACGTGCAGCTACAGGCTGTGAGCGGCAAGAAGATTCCTCGCTCGGTCAGTTTCCCGTAGGGCTGTCCGATGGCTTCCAGCCAGCCGATCCGCGCCTCCTCCAGCCACCTGAAGTAGTTGGAGTGGTGGACGATGCCCTGCGCGTCCGTGTCGGAATAGCGCACGCGCAGGGTCTCGACGTGGTCGCAGGCGTCACTCACCGATGGTGGCGAGAAAGGCGCCGATGGCGTCGGACCCGGCCAGGACCGACAGTTCGATGTCGAACTCAGTCGTCTCGCCCGGCTCCAGGATCTGCAGCGTGCCGTCCGCGCGGTTGGTGGCGCGCCCAAGGACGGTGCAATTGGCCGGCTCGATGCCGGTAACGTAGTTGCCCACGCCCAGGAACTTCCACTGATTGAGGAAGGGCAGCTGGGCCTTCGGGTAGGCGAATCCCAGGCCGATCCCGTCTCCGAACGAGCGGTTCACGAGCGCTGCGTGCACCAGGCCGTCGGCATCCGGCTCCACGTCGTGGATCCAGACCGTGTTCTGCCAGCCGGGCGTCGGCGGACCGTAGGTGTCCCAGCCGGGCTCAAGCGAGGCCGAGTGGTCGTCGTAGGGGCGCCGGGAGCGGCTGCGTACGTGCAACCGGGAACCATCGTCGACCAGGGGATAACCGGGATTGAAGTGGAAGAGGATCATTGCCGGCTCGGGCTCGGATCCCAGGTTCGTGACCTCGTCGTGAATGCGAATTGAGGTCGATCCGAGCGATGTCGAGATCCTTCGCTTGAGCTCCAGGCTCTCGCCGAACAGCGCCGCCTGCCGCACGCGGCCCTGGACCCACATTTCAAACTCATCGCCGCTCCACTCGCCGTCGGCGTGCACGTTGGAAGCGGCAAGGTTCGAGAGGCGGCCGTGCAGACCCAGGTCGGTGTATAGCCGGTCCGGGTCCACCGCGGGATCGCCCACATTGTCGAGGCCCCCGGTGACCAGCAGCCCGAGCACGGTGCTGCGTACCCAGCCCCAGCCTTGGGGTTCGTAGTAGGCCCCGTGCATCTCGCCGGCGGCGCTTCGAAATCCGAGGGGGATGCCGTTGAACCAGGCCCCGGTAATGTCCAGAGCACGACCCGGAATGACAGTGAATCGCAGTCCCGAACCGGTGTTGACGTCAACAACAGCCAACCCGTCGCCGGCCCCGCCGTCGAGGCGGTATTCGCGAACGCCGCCGACTTGCGATACGTCTCCGACGCGCGCCATCAATTCGGCGCGGCTGTACTGGCGACCCCACAGATTCGGCATGGCGGCTCTCGGCTGGCGACGATCGAGCGGCGCCTATTGTAGGCGGGAGGTCTCTAAGCGCCCGCCGGTGCTCGAGTGGCCGCCCGCTCCCAGCCGAGCGCGACCAACAACAGCAGTGCTGAAATCAGTCCCGCGGCGCCAAGCCAGCCCATGCCAGCGCCACCCACCAGCAGCGGGCCGGACGCAAAGCTGCTAAACACGCCGACGACGCCTATCAGGACCTCAACCCGCCCCTGAACCCGGGCACGAACGTTTAACGGCACGCCGCGCGCCAGCATGGTCGACCCGGCGACGAAGCACGCATTCCAGCCATAGCCGAGAAAGAACATGGCCGGCAGCACGGTGCCCAGACCAGTGTCCAGCCCCGCCAGCGCGCTGGCCAGCATCAAGAGCACCGCACCGAGCAGTACCATTGGCCGGG